>JASEIE010000049.1 GCA_030024065.1 Thermodesulfobacteriota bacterium | reverse complement strand
CAGCAACTTTTTGTTGTTCAGAAAGTGGAGGGAGAGGGAATTTTATATTACCAAGCAATTTCGTATTTAAACCCCCTTTTAATTGCCCTCCTTTTACAGCATTAACTTGCTTCCAGTAAAAAGGCGATTGCGTGAAAAAAAATAGAAATTTCGTATCTATGCCTTTTAAGGGTTGCATTCTTAGTAAATACGAACCAAAAACACTCCCAGGAGCCTTCTCAATAAAGCAGGTCTTTCCAGTAGTTGCACCGATACGAGCAAACAAAATATCTCCACACTTCAGTTCGTATTTTTCCAACTCATTTTTTGTTAATTCACAATAAGGAACACCATCCCATTTAACACCTTCATCTGTTATGTCTGTTATCCTTAAAAATCTTACCCCTGTGTTGACTTTTATAGCTGTCTTTGTAATGCCATACTGTAAGGTTCCGACTTCTGTTATACTGTTAACCTCCCACTCCCTTGGTATCCTTCCTATCTCCGTGTCTTTAAAATCTTGAATCTTGAATCTTCCTTTTTGAATCCCCTTCGCAAGAAGGGTCTGCAACAATCCCTTCTTCAGCTTTTGAGTCTTTTCTATTGCCTGACCAACCTTCTCGATGGCCTCATCCACAGTAGAAAGAATCTCAGCAATTTTTTTCTGTTCAGGGAGAGGAGGAATGAGTACTTCTATATTTGAGACTTGGGAAGCCGTCAAAGCTGGATATTGGCCCCCCACCATCATTTTCTTGCATTGATCTAGGACACTCTTTGCAAAAAGACTGTATAGAAGAAAGAGAGGTAATAGTTTTTCTCCACAGGTCAACACGGCAAACCCTGTTGAGCATATCTGGCTATTGAATTTTTTCGGCACAATAGTGAACGCCTTCAGATAGGGACGAACCGTTGACATAAGAACATCATTTTGATGGATTAACCGACGAGCTCTGGATGGAGCACTCTTTCCAATAATTTCTTTAGCATTTCTAATAACCCCTGTTTCATTCTCAACTGAATCAATATCGATATACAAGAATTTATGATCTGGAAATTCTTTTGCCGGGTCAATTGACTCTTTGTTGATTTCCGAAATTCCCTTTAATGGGACAATTTCCCACTCTTTCGGTATCCTTCCTATCTCTGTTTGCGTATATTTTACCTTACTGGTATTCAATTTGTTCTCCTAAATTTTTATATAAATTTTTATCTTTTATTATACTTTGTGGCATTATAGTTACCTTCCAGGTAACTATCTTACCCCAAAATGTAATGATCCCTTTTAGTTATAATATTCTCCCTGTTCCCCCTCACCCTCGCCCTCTCCCCGAGGGGAGAGGGAATCTATGGGGGGCCACAATAATCGCCGACCTTCCTCCCCTTACTTAACCAAAATCTCCCAATACCCTCCTTTATCTGGACCGACTCTTTTCAGCAAACGTTTTCTCTTCAAACTATTAATGTGAAATTTTATACCGTTCTCGCTGATCCCAATCAAAGAGGCCAATTCTCTTCTTGTAATTCTCGGATTGTCTTTAACCGCATCCAATATTTTCTGGGTAGTTTTCTGGGTAGTTTTCTGGGTAGTTTCTCTGACCCCTTTTCCTGCAAGTTTCAGGTATTCACGACTCTGTCTGAAGGTCACGTAAAAATAATTCTCATTAAACTCAATTTCTGGAAAAGGGGCGTTCTCTTTTTTGCATACTTCCCTTATCCTTTCAAAGCCGGTTCCCATTTTTTCACCAAAGTGAATTTTGGCGAACAAGTCAGCGATGATATGGTTTCTCCTAAACACTGTTTTGCCAAGAACAAAATGAGCCGGTTTCTGCCAATAGTTTTCAATCCTAATCCTATCGGGCAAGAACCTCAGAATGTTGTTATGGCCATGCTCAAAATAGTATTTGTGCATTACTGAATTTATCACTGCTTCCCGGATGGCATCGAAAGGGTACTCATATACGTTTTCTCTTCGGGGCCTACCAGTAAAACGATAGGCGACTTTCGAATACAGTCTCACAAATTTCATCACTTCTTCGACAATATCAAACAGACTGCCCTCTATCTCCTTCCTGTCTATGATGTCCACGCCGGCATCGTCCTTGAATAATGCAACAGTAAAAACAGACCACGGAATAAATCTCTGGGGACTCTTGCCGAAGAACAGTATCCCCGCATTATTGAAATAAAGCCTTCCTTCCTGCTTTTCAGCCACACCCAAACCATTAAGCAGCCTTTCGGTATCACCGATTTTCGATATCTCTGCCAGCTGTAAGAATCTTTTAAATCCGTTTTTATCAAAATCTTTGGGATAGCGGAACTTTGGCTCAATTAATTCATCAAATCTTATCTTTCCCTCTGACTTGAAGAATTCTAAGATCTCATTTCTCGTCATCTTTTGTGAATTGGGACCAATCCTTTTATAAAAGCCAGAAGAACATTCATAAGGTTTATCCTCCCCTTCTCTGACATTAACGAGGAGGACGCTGTCCACATCTTCTACGGTGATTTTTATTCTTGGCCTGCAGTTATTGGCTATATCTTGAATCTGGGATTTCAGTTTATGAATAAGCTTTGTTCCCTGAATCCTGCCATCATCTGTTACCCCAAGAAATATTTTTCCTCCGGAGGCATTGGCAAAAGCAACAAGTTCTTTTTCCAGGCCACTGACACCTTCTTTGAACTCAATCTTATAGCCCTCGCCTTCTTTCAGAATTATCTCTAATTCTTTTCTGTCCATCTCTTAATCCTTTTCTTCAGAGAGATTCTTCGCTTCGCCCTGCCTACCGGCAAGCCCAAATCCCCCCACACCCCCCCTTTTTTAAAGGGGGGAAAAAGGGGATTATCTCTACTTTAATTCTCTCAAATACCCTTCGATCTTATCCTCCACTGCAAAGATTTCTTTTTCAATTTCCTTAAGCTCTTCCCACTCTTTTGCTACATCGATCTCCTCAGTCTCTTCTTCAGGAAATACATAGAGAGTCACATTGAGATTGTAATCGTTCTCCTTTATCTTCTCTATTGCCACAGCCTTTGAGAATCCATCCTCATTCTTGAACTCCCTATAAGCCTCGACCATTTTCTTTATATGGGCATCTCCTAATCGATTCAGTTTTCGGACCTCTGGATGTTGCTGAAATTCCTTGCTTGCATTGATAAAAAATACCTTTCCTCTTCTTTCCTTTGGCTTGTTTTTATTGAGGATGATGACAGCCCCTGGCGCTCCGGTGTTATAAAAAAGTTTTTCAGGAAGAAGGATAACCGCTTCAATCAAGTCAGCATTTAAAACACCCGTTCTTATTGCTTTCTCCTTTCCCCCTCTAAAAAGGCACCCATTATCTATGACAACCCCAACCCTACCTGTTTTGTCGTTAGCCGAGGCTAACATATGCTCGATCCACGCCCAGTCTGCCGATTGTCTCGGAGTAAACCCATATCTAAACCGCTCTCTCCAGAATTCTCCCTTCTTTAATATCTCTTCATCATAGCCATCCTGATTCCACGGAGGATTAGCTATCACCATATCAAAATCTTTTACCCTCTCCGCTTCCTTAAACTTTGGGTAAAGTAAGGTGTCCCCGAGGGTCAACTGAGCATTTCTTATATCGTGGATGTAAAGGTTCATTTTAGCTAAAGCGAGGGTTTTATGATTGGCTTCCTGGCCAAAAAGAAACAATCTCTCAGCCTCACCTTTGCCTTGTTCATTTTCCACATGCTTAAAAGAAACAATCAGCATTCCTCCGGAACCGCAGGCAGGATCATAAACACTCTCTCCTGGCTTTGGGTCAAGCATCTCAATAATGAGTTTGATTACCTCACGGGCAGTATAGACCTCCCCCTCTTTTGCTTTTTGGGGAGCAAAGTATCTCAGAATCCATTCATAGGCGTCTCCAAGAATATCCGGCGAGACATGATTAAGGGATTTCTCACTGAACAGCTCTACAAGTTGTCTTAATATCTCTGCATTTTCTCGGTTTGAAGTAAATTGAACGAAATCCACATTTTCAAAGACATCTTTCAGTTCCGGATTCCTCTCTGCAAGGACCTTCATAGCCTTAGAAAAGCTTTCCGGCAGTCTCGCAGGGTCCTTTCTGATATTCTCCCAGAGTAGATCCTCTGAAATATCGAAATCATGGTAGATAGAGTTTTTAGCCTCCTCTTTCGCCTCCTCTTCCTTTAAGCCATCGGTTAGGGCTTCTTTATATGCTTTTTGGAACTCCAACTCCCACTTGTCGCTGATCCGTTTATAAAAAAGAAGGACAAGGATGAACGTATAATCCACTCTTGTTCTGATGAGGTCCGCGGCACCTTTTAGAAGGCTTTCAAGATCTCCTCTTGTCAATTGATTTTTGCTTATGGAAAGTGTCTCAGAGATCATTTCTTCACTACTTTTTAGTTTATAAATCCTCTTCCTCGCATCTTCTGGGTGAAATTCTACTTCGAGCCAGCCTTTTTTCCTCAACTCGGAGAGGATGACATTGACTTGTTCTTCACCACCTTGCATCTTCTCTTTTAGAATTTTAGAAGCATCTTCGAACCGAAAAGGAGATTCACGAAAGGTCTCCCAAAGAGTTCTGTATCGCTTTTCAAGCCATGTTGGTAACATTAGTTTTCTCCAAATAGAATATTAGATAAGTATAAATAATTTAACTTACATAATAATTTTAAATCAAAATAATGTCAAGCACAAATTATTTAATTTCTAACATATTGATATTATATCATTTTGGCCTGATTTACAAAAGAAGTGGTGGAAAAATCTGAACTAACCGATCATATTAAGCAATGTTTTTTAAGGGGCGGAGGGATAGTTTTGGCCGATTTATTTATCGGAATCAGGTTTAAAGTCAGGATCGATCGAAAAATATTCTTTAGGGATTTTGGGTTGAGACAATATCGAGAGATTGGGAACAGGATACCGGTAGGCTCCCTTTTTTCTCATGAAATCCAGTCCATTCACCATGTTTTCAAACTGTGAATAAGGAATAGCAAATGACATTTCATAATCCTGAGTTCCAGCAAACACCCTTTCTCCCGAACCAGGAATCATATACGTGCATTCATTGGTTTGGGGGACTCCTGCTATCCAGGTGGCACATCCCCCGCGGCCATAGCTTAATGATTTGATACCCGATCCTTTTCTAAAATTAGCCGCATGAATCAAAGTGAGTATCTGGGCAGGATTTCCATAAACAACAGCTAAGTCCGGCTCAAATTCACAGCTGTTCAGAGGCGAAAGCCATACCTCTTGAACAGAATTGAGGGGCCACCGAGGAAAAGAAGCTTCCATCAGCTTTGCGCATTCTTCTTTGTCTTGATAGGGTCCGGCTATTGTCCCTTGCAGAAATATATCGGGCTTTATATGTCCCAAAAAAACAGAAGGAAGTGGGCAGGCATGATCTTCTTTCCCGAATGCTATGGCCCACCCAAATGTTCTTGCCGCAGTCAATCCTTGGCATAGTGATAAACGGGTCCCCATATTCTTGAGCGGGTACTTTGCTTTTTGTGATATTTTTTCACCTTCTTTGGCCAACTTGATTCCCACCGGGTGGGTTGAAAAGTGGCCATGTTTATTAAGCGCATTATAAAGCTGTACTGTTATTTCCGACATGGCACATCCTTTCTATTGATTTCCACCTTTCAATTCCACTGGCAGAAGTCAGATCATGGGAAAAATCTAAATTTCAAAATTGTCCTTAAGCCTATCTAAAGACCTGCCCCCATGTCCCTCTTTCTTAACACTCCTCACACTTAAATAATCAATCCTTAACAAAGCGAAAGCAGTCGTCTCTGAAACAGCATTGGAATTGGTCACAATAGTCGTTGGCCGTTCCGAAACAGTCGAAATAACCTTCGGCCTTCTGAACCCTCCGGACCAACTCTTCCTTTTTTAATCCGAAGGTATTTTTGATGCCGAGGGCTTTCGCCTTCGCCCTGACCTCCTGCATTTTCATATGAACCTCCTTAAAATATTGTTTTGCTAATTTCATATTTTGTCAAGTAAATTTTGACTCTTTCTCTGATTAGCGTTATATCAGAGGAGACAAGATGACTCCCCGCATCATTCCAAGATCAGAGCATCCGATTTCAAGGTCCATGATCGACGAAGAGGCCCTGAAGGTTCTCTACCGCCTCCACCGGCACGGATTTTTATCCTGCCTCGTCGGTGGGAGCGTCCGGGATCTTCTCCTCGGAAAGGCCCCGAAGGATTTTGATGTCGCCACGAATGCTCACCCCCATGAGGTTCATGCCCTTTTTAAAAACAGCCGGATCATAGGCCGACGGTTCAGACTGGTCCATGTCTTCTTTAAGGGGGGAAAGGTGGTCGAGGTCTCCACTTTCCGGAGTCATTCAGAATTTGAAGAGGTTATAACAGAAGACGGAAAGATTCGTCACACGGACAGTTTTGGCACACCCGGAGAGGATGCTCTTCGCCGGGACATTACGATCAACGGCCTCTTCTACAATATTGGCGATTTTACGATCATTGACTATGTGGGTGGAAAAGCTGACCTTGAACAGAAGGTCATTCGGACCATCGGCGATCCGGACGAAAGATTCAAACAAGATCCTGTCCGGATGATCCGGGTCATCCGCCATGCCGCTCGGACCGGATTTCATATTGAAGAAAAGACTTATCGGGCCCTCCTCAGACACAGGGAAGAGATACGAAAATGTTCACCTTCCCGGATTCGGGATGAATTCCTCCGGGAATTGAAAGAGGGCGCTGCCAAGCCTTCTCTTCAATTGATGATCGAAACAGGGCTGATCTTCTCCCTCTTTCCCGATCTCAAGAGGGTCTTCGGGGATTATGGAATTTCGAGAGAGAAGAATCGGCGATTCTTTCTCTCCCTCTTCAGTCTTGTGGATCGACTTATAAAGGCAGGGCGTTCTGTCCCGGACTCGGTTCTCCTTGCCCTCTTCTTAACGCCATTCCTTCGAGCGGTCACACCCGAACATCCCTTTCTTGGTAAAAAAGAGCAATCCATTTATCTTACAAAAACCATACAATGGACTGTTCATCATCTCCTCAATCCCTTCTCTTTTCCAAGAGGGGTTAAAAAGATGGCCTTTCAGATTTTGATGGCTCAATCGAGTTTAAGAAAATTCATCCAGAGGGGAGTGCTGCCGAGGAGGTTGCGGATGAAGAAATTTTTTCCGGAGGCTGTTCTTTTCTTCGGCATGAATGTTCGGGCAGGGGGAGGAAAGGTTCCCCGTCTGCTCCGGAATGCAATGCCTTTCGATCTCCTTCCCTGATGGCAAAACCTTATCTTCCAAGCAATCTTTCATGACGGGTTCGTCACCCACGCCTGCATGCCGAAACACCTGCCGGCACGAAGCGTTTTGGCGAAGATAGGCACTTTTGCGTGCAGGCACGAACCATGAAAATCTCCCTCAATCCCCCCTGCCTACCGGCAGGCAGGCTTTTTCAAAGGGGGATAATTACTCCTCTCTTTGGCAAAGGGAGGCGCCGCCGTCCAGAGCCCTCCTGCAGAGTCTTGGGACAGTGCATCTGGACTCCAGCGCCGGACGGTTGGGAGGGATTTAAAGAATCTATTTTCTATGTAATCACTCCGTATCTTGGAGACTAAGAAACGTCTTATCACAATCTCTTCTATTTCATCAAAACCGAGGGAAGAAAAAGGGCGAGCTGTGGAAATAAAAACAATATGGCCGCACAAAGGACCAGACCGATCAAAAAGGGATAGACCCCGCTGTAAATGACACTAAATGGCACCTTCGTAATATTCTTCACCACAAAGACATTGATGGCCACAGGGGGAATGAGCACTCCGATCATGACAAAAATATGGAGGATGATGCCAAACCATATCGGATCGTAACCCAGCTTGATGATGGCTGGATAAAAAATGGGAGTGGCGAGAACCATGAACGCAAGGTCATCAATAAAAGAGCCTCCGATTTCATAAATCAACAGGATGATGACCATGTTAAGGTAATTGGGGAAGGGAAGTCCTATGATCCAATCCGCAGCGATCATAGGAATCTTTGTGACCACAAGGAAATGGCCCAGGATGGTGGAGCCTGCAATAAGCATTAAAACCATACAGGCCGTGCGAAGGGATTCTGCGACCGATCTGATAAACCCGTTAAAATTGATATCTCTTTTCATTACCGAAAAAAGCAACACCGAGAAGGTCCCAATGCTACCTGCTTCTGTGGGCGTAAAGAACCCCCAGGTCAGCCCGCCTATCACGATCAAAAAGATGAGGAGAACCCAGATCACATCTTTGAGGGATATGATCCTCTCCTTCCATGTCGATCGTTCGCCTTTCGGGCCGAGGGAGGGATTGATCTTACACCATCCATAGACGATCGAAAACAGAAAGAGGGAGATGAGCATGCCTGGAATGATAGCCGCCAGAAATAACTTGCCGATCGATTGTTGTGTGATGATGCCATACACAATCAGAGTCACACTCGGCGGGATGAGGCTGCCCAGGGTCCCTACTGCGGAAACAATTCCAGTAGACAGCTTTTTATGATAACCATGGCGGTCCATCTCTGGAACAGCGACGCTGGCAAAGATGGCTGCCGTAGCCGGTGAGGACCCGGTGATGGCTCCAAAAGCAGCAGCGCCTCCCACTGTTGCCATGGCCAATCCCCCGGGGATATGGCCGATAAATTTATAGGAGGTGTTGTATAATCTTTTTGCGATCCCCGCATTAAATGCGATCTGCCCCATTAAAACAAAGAGAGGGATAACCGTAAACCCGTAGCTGGCAAAGACATCGAAAACATCTTTCGCCAGAAGATTCAATGCCGCCGGCACAGAGACAATATAGGCAAATCCCAAAAAACCGACCAGCGCCATGGCAAAAGCTAATTCAATGCCAGTGAGGAATAGAAGCAGGACCACTGCCAGGCCTACGATTCCAACCATTACATCACTCATATTGCCCCCTGAATATCTTCAGAATATCACAGAAAAGAACGAGACACTGAAATAAACAGACAACTCCTATTCCATAGGCAACCGGATAAAAAGGCATCTGTAAGGTGAGAGAAACTTCTCCAGATTTGTGGAGATCCATCCCCATCCTGATCAGGTTCCAGCCGATCATAATGAAAAGCCATATTCCCATCATTCTCGTGATGACATTGAACACATTTCTCACCGACTGGGAAAATCTCAGAATGAAGAAATCTACAAAGATATGTCCCCTTACCCAGGAGGTTAAGGGAATGGCAAACCCGACCACCACTGCTCCTGAAAAGGCTACCAGTTCGAAAGTGCCAACGACAGGCATTCTAAAGTATCTCAAAATCACATCGGTCACAGTCAGTGCAATGATAAATGTAAGGCTGATTCCGGCAATGACATTGATGAATCGACTGATCCCCTTAACTTTATTTAAGAAACCCTCCATAGAGCACTCCCCTTTACCTTCTGATCTATCTCAGGATAAAAAAGGGGAAGGGTGATTTCACCCCTCCCCTTATTAGAAGTCCCTGGTTTTATTTTTGATATTTGTACAGCGTCTCGAAGGAGAATTTCAATGCTTCTTCTCCGGGGAGACCTTTTGCCTTCATATCCTTCACATAATCGTCATAGATGGGTTTGACCAATTTGGTCCATCTCCAATCCTCCTCCTGCGAGAGAGGGGTAATCTTGTTACCCAGTTTCAGAACAAAATCTTTCCCTGCTTTGTCAATCTCATCCCAGGCCTTTCCTGTCTTCTCGATCCACTCTTCGTTTAGCTTTTCGATGATCCTCTGGGTATCGGGAGGCAGAGCAGCCCATTTCGCCTTGTTCATGACAACGAAAAAGCCCGTACTATAAGAGGAACCGAAGTTTTCGGTCGTAAATTTCACCACCTCTCCCCATTTCCAACCCTGAAGGGCTTCAATCGGCGCCATCGAACCCTCCACCACTCCTCGGCTCAAAGCGTCATAGGTTTCACCCATTGGCATCGCCACCGGAGCGCCTCCAAGCTTCTCCACGATTTTTGCAGCCAGGCCCGTGCTGCGAATCTTCATCCCTTTGAGATCCTCAAGTTTATTAACGGGCTTTTTGGTATGGAGAATACCAGGACCATGAGCATGAAAGTACATGACCTGGACTTCATCAAATTCTTTAGGTTTGAATTTTTTATAATAATCGTTGATCACTCTAGTTGCTGCATAACCCGTTTTATATCCAAGGGGCAGGTCAATCACTTCGGTTAAAGGGAACTTCCCCCTCGTGTAACCGAGCACGGACAAAGCAAAATCAGAAATCCCTTTCACCACACCATCATAGGCCACCTCTCCCTTTGTCAGCGTACCGCCGGGAAACATGGTGACCTTGACTCTTCCATCCGTCCTTTTTTCAAGCTCCTTCCCCCACTCAACGGCAAGTACTGTCATCCGATGGGGAGCCGGGAAAAAGGTTGAGTAATTGAGCTCAACAGGTTTTGGCTGCGCAGACACAGACGAAATGAAAAGAGAAAATGCAATGACTGAAGTACACAATATTAACGTAAAAACCTTCCAATGTTTCATGTTTATTTAACCCTCCTTTCTGGTTTTCGAGACAATGATGATAAATAATATAGCCTAATTTCTTCTATTCCTCCACCTCCTTTCTTATTTCTTTTGACGAAGAAATTCCCAATAAAATCCAAAAAATATAAGGGGAACCCTCCTTTTCTCCTTCCCTCTCTATTGAGATTTTTATAACAAGTATATTGAGAACTAATTTTTTGTCAAGTTAAATCGGCAGGCAAACTTTCGAAGGGATTTCAATTGGATAGATCTATTTTATTCTATCAGTGAATAAAGAACCGTGTCTATTTCCAGCCGTTTTGATGCTGTGCGGTTATGTTCTAAAAAGGATTCTATTGCGGCCTTCAATCTTAGAGAAACCAGCTTCTCTTTAGGCAACTCTTTCTCGATATATGATAGGGCGAAACGGAGGCACTCCACAATGCCTTTGGCAAAATCCTTTTCTTCGACTTCTCCTGAGAATCGGATGGATCCATCCCGGTAATCAAATTCACCAGCAAAGGGATCCAGGAAACCGAACTCCTCCGACTTTTCTATCAGGGCCCTCTTAAATATTCTGAGGAAGGTTCCCTTTGATGAAAGGCTATCTATTAGCTTTTCCGCATTGGAAAGAAATCTTTCGAAGAGGAGCAGTATCTCTTTTAAGCCTTCTTCCTTTTCAGTGACTTCCCCCTCCTTATCCATAAGGGGCTTCCCCTCCTCATCTTTTATGATCTCCTCATCTTTTATGATCTCCTCGTCTTCAGATATCCTCTCTTGCCTTCCGTAGACATTGAAAATGGCCCCCTGCTTGACAGCATTCTCTATAAATATAGGAATCGACATGCGGCCAAAGACCGAAGGACCGCTTTTCGGGGTGGTAAACATCTCTGCTGGTTCTCCCCCTTCAAGAAAGAGGACGCCCATAGGATGATTTTCTTTGGTCATCACCTCGATAAAGCCTCCATATCTTCCCTCTTTCAATTTAAGGAGGAGCTGGTCCAGACGGACGAAATGGGTTGAGAGACCCTTGAAAAGAACCTCGTGGTTTAGGTTTTTGGCCACAATGGCTACCTGTTCGGGGAGTAACCGATAAATACTGAGAACCCCGTCCTTCTGATTTGAGAAACCCAGGAGAGCTTGGAGAGCCTCCTGCCCGATGACCCTTCCGGAGTCTCCTTCTGTCTTAACCTCTCCATTGATGATCTCTCCGGAATCGATGAAGATAATTCCCCTGACCTCGGGAAAGTCTATCTCGACGGTTCCGCTGAAGTCCTCTATCTTCAGATTGGCAAGCAATGCAGAAAGATCGGTATAGGCTGTCGATAAATTTTTATGGACGGCTTCCCCTCTTGGAAAGATCATCATCTTCCTTTGAACCCCCTATTTCCCTTCTTTCCTTTTCTGTAAACGTTGGATGGCGGCTTTAACGCTCGTCTGCATCCTCTCAATCGATTCAGCCAGAACCGCCACTTCTCCTTTGGCCTTAATCTGAACAGGGGTATCCAGTTCTCCCATACTGATCTTATCCGCCACTTCGGATAAGTAGAGGATCGGTTTGATCACCGAACAGGCATAGAAGTAAATTCTCACCAGCAGAATGAGAAGGACACACAGGATGACGGCATAAAATATTTTGATCCGGCTCTCATATTCCTCCAAATACCTTCTCTCGATATTCTTCATCTTAACTTCAATGGCCTTTGAAGGTTTTGAGAATTCATCAATATAGGTGGTCGCCGCCACGATGAGGTCTGTCCCTCTGACCGGCGTCAGGTACATATATTTGGGCCGGACTTTCCCGTCAGCATCTTTCCAGTCATAATAACCAGAGGCCGGACCTTTTAGGCTGGCCTCCAGAATCTTCCAGAAGGCAGGCAGCCTCTGGGAAAGCTGACTTAAATCCGTCCCTACAATCTGGGGATTCACATGGAAGTGGTTGATAGCCTTTTCATCATGGACAGCCGTGTAACCCGTCTCTCCCACCTTCTGGATGGCAATCTCTTTCAACCAGGGGTCTCTCAGGATCTCCTCCCTTTTCATCTTAGGACGGGATTTGATGAAGACCTCCATCTGGATCGCTACATCGATGGCCTTCTCCCGGATGATTTTTTCTCCCAGCCTGTCCAGAGAGGACGTTGATTCCTTCAGGGAAGTGCTGCTCAGTTCCCTCAGACTTTCCGACCCAATGTCTTTGATGCTGGTGAACCGGTACTCACCAAAATCCCAGGTATAGAAAACCAGGCTTCCGATGATGAAAAAGGCGATTAAAATTGGAATAATAACGCCTAATAAAAGTTTCGGTAACAGGCCAAAACCAATTCGATTCTTACCTGCCATAAGGACCTCCTCTCAGAACGAGATTGGACAAGTCGATCTTCCCTGCTCCCCCTTCTCCTTAACAGGGTGCTGGAAAAGTCTTTCTTAAACTTAAGATGTCATTCCTGCGGAAGCAGGAATCCAGTCTTTTCAAGCTGTTGTGGACTCCCGCTGGAGTTTATCCTCACGAAAGTGGGGGCGGGAGTGACAGTAAAATTTTATTTTTCGCAACTTGTTAAAGAGAGAAGCTTCGTCACTACCTTGAAAAATTCACTCCGTTTCAGGGGATGGGGTATCTCCTCGATCAGTGATTCAGCGAAAGGCAACGCCCGTTCCTGGGGAAAGGATTCCTTGCTCTCCTTAAATTCAACGAGTTTATCATCGATGACGAATGGAGCAACCGGTCCCATCACCTTCTTCAATTCCCTTTCGAGGATTGGGAAAAAGTCTACCCTGACTAACCTTTTTTTCGTCGAACCCTGATCTTCTCCTTTTTCCAACAATCCCATCTGGACAAGCTGATAGACCGTCCTCAGGGCCTTATATTCATCCCACTCAAGGGCCTTTGCAATCTCCGAGATGGTTTTCATTCCACTGCATAGGACAAGGACATTCCATTGATCCGCGCTAATATTTTTCTCCTTGCCATCTTTCTGTAAGGAGAGATGGAAAATGGTACTCGAGGATGAGATCACCTCCAGGATCTTTTCCAGTTCCTGCTTACGTGAGGACCAGTTCAGAAGGAGTTGTTCTGTGGTGATGGGAATGGTCTTCTCTTTGAGTGGTGCGTCCGGTTCAAATAGGACTTTCCCGTCCTTCCATCCCATAATGATGAAAAAGGCATTCTCTCCGACAAAATGATTTGTTCTCGAATGGATGACATCCCCCCTATTCAAAAATATTTCGCCATCCTCTTTCCCTTTGATGGTAACTCTTCCTGTCTTTTTCTCTGTCAGCAGAGGCTTGAGGATATCAAAGAGTTTGAGTTGAGAAAGGTCTCCAAGAAATGTCTCGGGCATGAGGGGTAAGAAATGCAAAATAAGTGCCAGACATCGACGTACATTCTTTTTTCCGAGATTAACTCTAACTTATTAATATTTAAATAATTTTAAGGTTGTTTCACTACAGCATAAGAGCAAGGGGAATATGGCCGGGGAAGGGTTGGTTAAATATTGACCATTTGATATGACCTTTCTTACGTTTAGAAAGCGCTCTTTGTCCATCAAAACCCAATATTCCAACATTCCAGTATTCCAATATTCCCCGGAATTACCCTGTTGGATTATTGGTTTTTTATTTGAATCGAATTCACCATTTCCATAAACCCTTTTTGAAAGGTCTCATAAACCTTCTTCTCATTTCCGGAAATGGAATCCCTTTCCCAGTTTTTCCCCTCTTCTGAGATTTTCATTCCAAAAGAGCTGACATCCCTCGAATATCGGACAAAAACAGCATGCTCTCCCAGATAACCGAACAGGAGCTGCCCCTGCAGAGCCCAATTGTGTGGGATGACATATCCCTTCTTGATGATGGGCTGAAGCGATGGGGCGGCAGGGTTCCAGGCCATCAACTGGATGAGATAATCGATTCCTAAATCCCCTTTCTTCATTCTGTCTTTCTTGTACATTCTCTTTTCTGTGAAGGGCTTCAGCGGTGGAACGCTCATGGGACCTGCCTGTGGATTGGTCTTGTCTGCAATCTCCACGAGGAACATTTCCTCAACCTGTTTGTTCTTTTCTTTAATGAATAAGTAGACCCGGGTCCGGGAGTTTTCTTTTGGAACATCAAAAGAATCGGAGTGGATTAACTTAAATTCTGAAGGGGTCACCAGGGTAAAGGGAGGAGTTTGGGAAATGAACTTCTTTTTTTGGATCTCAACATCCTTTACGGCAAAAGCAATACTCCCTAAAGTTAAGAACAAAACGATCCCTATGAGGAAATGTCTTTTCATGATTGTCCCTTCCCAAGCGATATTTGTTTTTTAACGGGGTGATCCATCCCTCTCTTTTTGGTTGACTCCCAGCAGGGGGCCAGGGGTGAACATTCAACCTTTCGTAAGATCTTCGGGGCTAACCAGGGAGCGCCCTTCTGGTTAGCCCCGAAGGATTAGGTTATCATTTCTTTTTGGTGAGTAACTCTTTCAATTTAGGGCTCATGACGGATTTTTGTGATGAGTAGTAATGAAAACAAGAAACATCTACTCG
>JASEIE010000499.1 GCA_030024065.1 Thermodesulfobacteriota bacterium | reverse complement strand
CCATTGTTTGTCTCTCCATTGCGGCAGATTATAAGTATGTCGGTTCTGCCAAGTCTAACAAATACCATTATCCCACTTGCGAATGGGCACAAAAGATAAATCCTGAGAACTTGGTGAAATTCAAATCCGCCAAAGAGGCTCAGGAAGCGGGATACATCCCGTGTAAAGTGTGTAGGCCCCCGACCAAAGATTGAAGCTTTCTGATGTGAGTATAAATCACGAATGCAGAATCAGGTCTTCGATGTTGGTGGAATTTGGTGGAAAAGGTGAACGCTAAGAAAATAGAATTTAGTCCAAGCAAACTCTTTTTGCATAGGGGGTGATTTCATGAATAAGCTACCTTTTGATCCGTATGATTTTTTTGGATACCTATCGTCAGGTTTACTAGTCCTTGTTGGGATGGATCTTGTCTTGGGTTTTCCTGCCATTCTTGGCCGGGAATTCAAAGTGGTTGATTCGGCCATTCTTATTATCGCCATTTATGTGACTGGTCAAATAATTGCTACTCCGGCGAAGGCCCTGTTAGAAGATGGTTTAGTCGGTAAGGTTTTGGGACGCCCAAACGTTAATCTTTTTCAGGAGAAAAAGCCCCGCATCCGTGGTTTAATTTTCCCAGGTTTCTATCTGCCGCTGCCCACACAGACCCGCACG
>JASEIE010000498.1 GCA_030024065.1 Thermodesulfobacteriota bacterium | reverse complement strand
CAATCAGAGATGAGCACCGGGAAATATTCCTTTTGAAAGATCTCCCATGCCTCCTTTCCATTTGAAGTTTCAACGACATCATGTCCGAGTTTTTTCAGCGTCGTGTTAAGTAGAAGCCGAGAAACGGAATCATCTTCCGAAATGAGAATCTTCATTTTGGTCATTCTCCTCTATGTCTCTATCTCTCACAAAGTACCCCCTCACCTTTCTCCTCTCCCCCAGGGGGGAAGACAGTCGATAGGCGGGGTTTTCTAACCCCGCTTCCAGCATAGGCGGGACAAGTCGGTACGACTCGAAACCGAGAATGTCCCGCCTATCGGGTTACGCCCTCAATAAATGAGGGCGCTACATATATCCATTGGCCGCCTGGCCTTTAGACTTGCGCCCAGTGATGTCCTCAATTGCGAGCAGGATCAACCTGGTTCTCTCTTCCTCGTTGAAGATACAGCGGGCGTAAAGCGGAAGATGCGCAATTGACGGTCCACAAAGAGGGTGCCTACGCCTGTGCCGGCGAATAGGTTGGTCATGTCGTTGTTGGCGCGCGAAAGCTCAGTCACCTTGTTTTGAAGCTCGGCGTTGACCGTTGCCAGCTCCTCGTTGACCGATTGCAGTTCTTCTTTGGAGGTCTCCAATTCCTCGTTGGTGGATTGC
>JASEIE010000497.1 GCA_030024065.1 Thermodesulfobacteriota bacterium | reverse complement strand
GCCTCACCGATAATCTCCAATCTCCTTAAAACTGCATCCTGTACTTGCCGATTCCTATAAAATTGCTCCTCCGTTGTAAGCTGAACATACTCTTCTATTGCATCTATGCTTTCAAGTATATCCTGAATATAAAGCCTCGTATCCCTGGTCATAAAATGACTACCTGTTCAGCTAAAATCCGCTCTTTAATAATAGGTTTAATCGTATCATATTCCACCAAATCAACCTTCATCTTAAGAGCTTCTTCAAGCTCTATCTTAATCCCTATAAAATCAAGCAAGCTCATGTCGCCCTTAATCTCGACCAAAATGTCAACATCGCTGCTGGTTGTAGCTTCTCCTTTTGCCAAAGACCCGAAGATTGCGGCCTTTGTGATTCCGTATTGTTGAAGTATTGGTGTAATTTTCTCTTTGATTTCTTGGATGGACTCCATTTTTATGTCTCCTCAAACATTTCGCTACGGAGCAGCATGAGTTTCATTGTCTTACCTCTTACTAAGGAGTCCATAATTGATAAGACATTTTCTAAAAATCTCCCCCTGCCTCCCTTTTGTAAATGGAGGGTGTCAAGGGGCACGGTCAAGCCGAACTTCTATAAGAACTCTGGTTTGTTCATCCATAAATCTATGCCATCTTTTTGGATTTGATTATAAAGCGG
>JASEIE010000496.1 GCA_030024065.1 Thermodesulfobacteriota bacterium | reverse complement strand
TGTCAATAGGGAAAAGAAATCCAAGACGAAAAAGTAATTGATTTTCGTTCTAAGAGAGAGACATTCTTGCCTGTTGGCAGCCGTTCCAGCTTGATTTCTGATCGGGTGCAAGAGCAGGTCCTGCACCAAACACTTATTGAGGTTCAATCCCGTCTGAGACGGAACTGCAGAGAGAAGAGATTCCCCCTGCGACCTAGAAACTATGCTGTGCCCTCGTAGCGTCCTATTCAACACGTCGGGGTATGCAGAGATGCTCCCCAGTTAGTTCCAGGTTCGGGTGAGGGGCAGAACCTGACCAACATGGCACGCTGATAAAAGTATGAGGAGCGGGACGGACCGCCAATCAAGCGATGGGCTACCGGGCAATATTGGGATACCATCAATTTGGCATTCTAAGATGCATGCCGGCAAGTGGGAAGCAGTAGGGACGTAGTTTAGTTATTTGAATAACTTGATCATTCTGTCGAATGGTGATAATAGTAGGTCATGCCAAGAGGGCCACGATTAGATGCTCCTGCAACCCTGCATCATGTGATGGTGCGGGGGATCGAGAGGAAGCGGATATTTGAAACTGACCGGGACCGAGAAGACTTCTTGGACCGACTGGGGCGGGTCATTCAGGAGGGAGGGGCGAGTTGTTTTGCATGGGTGCTAATCCCCAA
>JASEIE010000495.1 GCA_030024065.1 Thermodesulfobacteriota bacterium | reverse complement strand
ACATAGAACTTCCTACATTTACAAATCATACTATAACAGTCACACATAATCCTCACTTCCGTTGTACAATATCTGCAATTATTTATATCGCAACAATCAATACAACGTATAAATTTTATTTTTTATAGTGCTACAGCACCTTTTTTATTTCATATTTACCATTGCCGCCCGCAATGAGCAGATAACGTTTTTCATTGGCGAAACAGCCGGGCCACGGTCAGAGAATCCAATAATAAAGGCCGGCTGTTTCCCGAAGGGGTAACGACGCCAATCTTGTGTTATCTGCTGTTGCGGACACAATATTTATTCTGATTCAGGGAAAATCTTCTTAAAAAGTTTATCACTTATTCTGAACCCCAAATCCTTTAGGTGGGCAACAACCTTCTTTTTATCGATGGGGATTCCCTTCTCAATTGCCAAATCTATAACCCCTAAAACTCCCATTGTATTAACATTCATCAGTCCTGCCATATCCCTTGCAGCTCTTTCATCTATCAAGGCGCAATCGAGATCTAATTCTTTACAAAGGATAATGACTTCAGCTTCCCCTTTGCCCAAAATTGTTGTCAAAGCGTTAACAGCCACTTCATCATTGACAATTTTCTTTATTATCCACCCATCTTTGACAGCATATTCTGTGTCCTCAGAACCTGCCTCACCTTTTC
>JASEIE010000494.1:256-666 GCA_030024065.1 Thermodesulfobacteriota bacterium | reverse complement strand
CAGAAAGCAGACCTGGTGATCGCTCCGGAACTTTCGGCATACAACCGCACCGATAGAGAGCATGTCCGGGATCTGATCAGGGAAGGATACACGGCCGCGCAGCGGAGAATTTCCGAAATCAAAAAAATCGGCAGGCTGTCCGGGCCTTGACCCGCCTGTTGTCACTGCTTTTTTTTGCTATGCGGTAAGCGATTCGCCGTCAGGCCTTATTTTGGGGATCAACTTTTTTTTCTAAACGATCCAGCCAGGGATAAAGCTTTTCCGAACACTCCGGGCAGATTCCATGGCTGAATTCGGCTTCCGAATGAGCCTTGATGTAGTTTTCGATGAGGTTCCAGTATCCCTTGTCGTCCCGGATCCGCTTGCAGGATGAGCAGATCGGCAGAAAGCCCCGCAGCACCTTGACTTCG
>JASEIE010000494.1:0-246 GCA_030024065.1 Thermodesulfobacteriota bacterium | reverse complement strand
CTTTTTCCGCGGCTTTGCGACGCTCGATTTCCTGCTGAGCAACGGTCAATTCCGCCTGAATATCCGCCACCTGCTTTAAGATCGCGAGCACCGGCCGGTTTTCGATGGGGATTCCTTTTATTCGGCTTTGCCATTCAAGGTATCCGTAGAGAAAGGGGAGGGCGAAAATCGATACAATAAGCCGGCTGAGAAGGGTCCCGCCCATGATGCCGAGATATTGCGGCGTGCCGGCAAAGGCCAGTGTAG
>JASEIE010000493.1:408-668 GCA_030024065.1 Thermodesulfobacteriota bacterium | reverse complement strand
TCCAGGAAGTTGAACGGGAAGCTTATGAACACTTCCGTAAGTTGATCAGTCAAGATCGGGAGAAGATCAAGCAAAAAGGAATACAAGAGGTGAAGCTTTCTGGAGAAGAGGGAGAAAAATATTTACAAACGGCCTATGAGGCCTCCTGGAAAGAGGTGTTGAAGAAAGACGCCCAGTTGGGGGCTCAACTAAGGGATCTTTTAAGTAAATAGTTGTCTCACTTTTATAAAGGGCGATCCCTTTAGTGTAGTGCGTCTAAC
>JASEIE010000493.1:0-398 GCA_030024065.1 Thermodesulfobacteriota bacterium | reverse complement strand
CAGGTTAGAAATACTGGATTCCGGGTCGAGCCCGGAATGACAATCAAAGGAAAGGGATTTATGACGCATTACACTAGATCGCCCGATCTCTATTTCAGGCACGGACGATGATGGAAGAAAAGGGTAGGCTGGATCGTTACCTGGTCATCATCCATCGGCTGATGGCGATCATCGCGGCAATGATGGTCATCTTTATGATGTTGGCCATTTCCTACTCCGTGATGATGAGATATTTCCTGAACCGACCCATTGCCTGGATCGTTGAAATCAGCAGCTACCTGATGCTCTATATCACCTTTCTCGGAACGGCCTGGCTGCTGAGGCGAGACGGCCATGTGGAGATCGACCTCTTCACCAGCCATTTAAGTCCGAAGACGAAAGCGGCCTTCAAATCCTTA
>JASEIE010000492.1 GCA_030024065.1 Thermodesulfobacteriota bacterium | reverse complement strand
CTTTAATTCCTCAATGTATTTGTGAGATACCCCGCCATAGTAATTCTCGGGTGGTATTTCATGAATTACGCAATTGATGTCTTCGGCATCAACACCAGTATACCGATTGATCAGGAGAACCAGATTTTGAAGGAAATTCAGTTTCATTTCGGCTGTCCTGCCAGGATACATTGACACTTCAACAAAAATGAAGCGCCTATTACGCGTCGAGTGTGTACTCCGGTTTTCCTCGGGTATCTCATACAGCATTACCTGCCCAATGTGTTCCGCCACATTCAACAGCTGAGGTATAGATTCCCTTATGCTCCGAACCAGTTGGGCTTTATCTTCAGGTCTGATTGATGAAGACGCGTGAATGATTACCTGTGGCATAAATTCCTCAAAGCTAACAGATATTAGACGGAAAAATTATATGATGATATGATAATTCCGCCTATTATTATATGCTTGATTCTTACCTAACTCATTAAAATAAAAAGGAGATTCCTTGTGAAAACCAAGGATGTCCCCAATTCCTCCAAAGAGCCCGGTCGTCGGTATGGCGATATGGTACAGGGGTCTCGGGACATATTGTTTCGGTCTCCCCAACATGGTGGAACATTATCAAAGAAAGGATGGATTCGTCAAGGTATTTGGATCGTTGAAAGGTGAACAGTCTTGTAAGATAGTTAGAA
>JASEIE010000491.1 GCA_030024065.1 Thermodesulfobacteriota bacterium | reverse complement strand
CGGATCAAGTCCGGCATGACGGAAAAAGACATTTATAAACAGACTCTAATTAATCACCCTGAATTGCAAGAATCTCTTTTTAATTAGATCAGTATAGGAATAAGACGCCTGGATACCCAACTCAAAGGTTTCTCATAGAAATAAGGTCCCAATAAAACAAAAGCTTTGTGATCCCATAGCCCAGAAGAACTCCTGGAATGACATCCCCGGGGTAATGAAGGCCCAGGTAGATTCGAGTCCAAGCATTAGGGGACACCCCCTATAATGTTTTAACTTTATGTTTCCCCTGATCTCTCAGTTGACTTCGTAAACCTCCACAGAAAAGGTTTCAATACTCACTAGAAAGGTGAATAGGTTGATCAGGGCATCCGATAATTTATACTTTGTCTCCACCCTCACCTTCTTAGCTGTTGCAGGTATGATAGAATCGGTCGAATTATCTCCCAGTGGAATCAACCCATACAAAGCATACCAGCACCTTTTCTGTGCAACCATAGTCCCCGCCTTTGGTTAAATGATTTTCAATGCTTTTCGTATCTATCTTATGTGTGCTAACAAAATAGACCCTTGAGGCTGTCCCAAAATGAATAAAAAATCACATTTTGTCATGCCGAACTTGTTTCGGCATCTAATAAATTCAATGGGTTAGGAGACCCTGGCACGAAGTGATGAACGAATGT
>JASEIE010000490.1 GCA_030024065.1 Thermodesulfobacteriota bacterium | reverse complement strand
TGCCCCACGAATACGTTTGGGAAATCTCATAATGATAAATTCTACTCTTATGTGTCGGTTGAGGAGGAGGGTAATGGCAATGGCAGGGGCGATGGCTACGATTTGTGAGAAGCTAATGACTTCAGTGGCGCCCGGGACAGGCCATAGAAAAAGCTTTGCCCCGACAACATCAATAAAATTGACCAGAAACATCAGGATGATGCCGATGACCCCAACCCACTCGAGGTGACGGCTGAACGACCTCGTAAACTGGTCTATTTGAATTAGCCATTTTTCAAATTTCTTTCCCATTTTTTTCTCTCATTAACATTCCTCCCCCTTTGCGAGGCTTTGCCGTAGGTCCGTTCATGGTTCGACAGGGCCTGTCCTCTCCGAGCCGGAGGCTGAGTGAACCATTCGTCCCTTCGAGAGCCTCAGGGCGAACGGCTAAATAACGACACAGTCTCTTCAGGGGGAGGAATGGTACATGAATAACAACCCTCACTTCACGCGAACCTCTGGTGGACCGGTGGACGATTTGACCCCTGACTCTTTCTGTTTCTTCGTCCAGTATTCCGTTCGCATCCGGGCATAATTAATCAATTCCCTTGTCTCCTTTTCCGGATACCCTGCCGCAACCATCGATTTTACATATTTATCCAGAATCGGCTCAACAGCATCCTTCCATTTCTTGATCTCTTCCCGCGGG
>JASEIE010000048.1 GCA_030024065.1 Thermodesulfobacteriota bacterium | reverse complement strand
CCGACTTTCAATGGGCTTATCACCACCGTGGAACCGCTTATCTCAACATGGGAGAGTATGAGAGGGCGATCTCTGACTTTCATCAGGCCTTAAGAATGAATCCGGACCACCCCAAAATCTATTCGGTTCATCATCATCTGGGGGCCGCCTATCATAACAAAAAGGAGTTCGATGAGGCCATCTCCCACTACTCCAGATCGATTCAAAAAAACCCGGACTATTTTCTCGCCTATCACCATCGCGGTCTCGCTTACACTGAAAAAGGAGAATACGACCCGGCCGTCGCCGATTTTAGTAAAGTCATCGAAATCAACCCGAGGTTTGCTGAGGCCTACTACAATCGGGGGAATATCTATATGCAAACGGACCGATTTGATCAAGCCGCCTCCGATTACACGAGGGCCATTGATCTCAATCCGAAATTCTATCTTTCATTTTATAACCGGGGAATCCTCTATGCGAGGGGAAGCCTCCACGATCAGGCCATCTCCGATTTCACCAAGGCCATTTTAATTCATCCGGGATATGGAGAAGCCTACACCAATCGGGGAGCATCCTATTTTCTCAAGGGCTTTTTTGAGGAAGCCCTCTCCGATTTCAACAGGGCCATTGAGATCAACCCGAAAGAGGCAATCGCCTATTACAACCGGGGATATATTCATAGCAGGAGAGGGTCGCATGACCAGGCCCTCTCCGATTTGAATCTGGCCCTTTCAATCAACCCGACCTATTCGGAGGCCTATGCTCAGAAGGCCCTTCTCTGTGAGAAACTGGGGGAATTCAACGAAGCGATAGAAGCCTACCGGGGTTTTATCCAGACCGCACCTCCTCAATATACCACGCAGATTCAGCAGGCGAGAAAGAGGATAAAGGAGTTATCCCGTAAGAGCTCTGAATAAGGATAAAGATAATCCCGACCGAATGAATCCTTCTCTATCTTGGAGGCTCTCGGAAAAGCTCTTTTGAGCTATATCGGGACAGATTGTACTTAACGAAGTTGTTTCTCGGTCTAAAAGGCCTCCCGGCCAAGAAACCAGCTGTTTTGTGGAACCACGTATAATTCTTAATGGCGCCCCTTTTTTTCTCAATCTTTCCTGTTTCGATAATAACCTCCTGGGTCTCTTTTATCCCCTTCACCTTCCATCCGATGCTGGGGATAGTGATACAGTAATCTGATACTTCAACAGGGAGAGGACTGGCAGGTGTGGTCCAGAATGGAGAATCTTTAGGGCAGTAAAAAGCTAAAACAAGAGAACGAAGGCCCCAAAGACAGCTTGCCGGGCCGGAATAATTATCCAGGAGCCTGAGGTCATCTCCAAAGTATCCTTGAGCGATCCTCCCCTGATTTACTGCACCTTTGGAAATGAAATAAGTCCAGATTGCATCTAAAGCCCGTTGTGCCAGTCCAGCCGCTATCATTGAAGGGTCTTGGAGATAACCTGCGATCATGGGCGCTGAGGCTGCCATCCGGTAGCAGATGCTTCTACCCAACATCGGTAAACCTTCAGGGGTTAAGAAAAAAATATAATTTTTAAGGAAGTGGTTAAGGGTGCTTTTGATGAATTCCGGATCGAATTCTGCACTGATTTGGTTCAGCCAGAAGAGGGAATAGTGCATCCCCCAGGCATTATAATAATCGTAAACATTGTTTGGACCGTCGCTGAACCATCCATCGCCCCTATAGAACGATTTGAATCTTGAGTAATGGGCCTGGCCCTCTACTTTATCGTCCTGATATCCTAAAGAACTGGCAATCACATTGATCATGACAGGAAAGAGATGCCAATTATTATCATAAACATCTTTTCCGTTTACACTCAACAGCCAAAGAAAGATCTTCCTTTTCTCTCTACTGCTGAGGTTTGACCACAGGTTATTTCGAATCATCCATATAGAAAGAGCGACATCGGCGGCTTCACATATCCTCGGGTCCCTGTGTAAAATGTTCCCCCAATACCCCGGTGAATCGGGATCAGTCCCTGCGATCAATCCTTTCGCGACAACTTCCTCCAAATCGACTGTCCCCCCGTTTAAAGTTTCAACGACCTTCTCCCTTCCAGAGGATACCCATGAACAGATCAGAGGCAACATTCGTGTAAAACCTTCCATATTATCTTTATGGGGTCCCCTTTTGCTTGGAGCACCAGGGTAGTAGGCCAGAGAGGGTTTGTCACTTCGATAAAGGAGAATCCCTGTCACAAAGTATCTGAACAAGAAATAATATCTCTCCATAGCCCCCAATGTTTTATCATTAAAAGTATGGAAAAGGAGGGAATCAATTTGCTTAAAGGCTTCCATAGCAATCTTTGGTGTCTGGATTCGTTCCCGTCCAAAAGAATAGAATACAATCCCCCTCAGGAAATAGAGGAGTCTGAGCAAGAAGAAAAATACGCCTCTCATCCAGCGACGAAGTCGGTGATCATTATGTTCATGACAGAACTGCATAAGAGATTCTCTCAGGATCTTCTATATGAGTGGGAAAAGTGACCTCTACTTCTATCTACAGGATTTTTCAATCCGGCCAGAAATCCATGAAGGAACGCCTTCAGTCTCAACCATTTAAAAGTTCGATGTCCAAAGTCAACCGCAGAATGTTGGAAAGCCCACCGCCATCCTATGCGAAGTAGAATTTGGATCAAATGCCATTGCTTGCATTTAAAGTGTTTAGCAAACGCAGCGCCTGTCCCATAAAGATAGCCCTGAATGAGTATCCGTCCTTTCTCCCATGTTCGAAATCCTTGATGGATGACTCTCACGGCAGGAGTTTCATAAACGAAGTAACCTGCTAACAGGGCCCGGATGATAAAGTCCGTCTCTTCACCCGCTTTGAAAGTTGAACCAGCTCCAAGCATTTCATCAAAACCGTTAAGACTCTTCCAAAGGCTCTGCCTTATCCCCATGCACGCTGAAATCCCATTGACATGATGCTTATCACCGATATGAAGAGCAAGAAAAGGCTCAGTCCTTACATAGGTTGGGATGAAACCCGCCATCGAATCGTGCGGACCGGACTCGACATTCCCGAAGACAACCCCTATGCGATGGTCGACATAAAATGCTGTCATCAACTCCTTCAACCAATTTGGTGGCGCTTCGCAATCATCATCTGTGAGAGCGATAAATTCGCTTTCTGTACGACTGATTCCAATATTCCGTCCAGCAGAGAGCCCTCGAGTGTGAGATTTTAGGTAATGAAATCGGGGATTTTGTAAAAAAGGTTTCAAAGACATCTCGGTCAGATCATCCTCATTCTGGTCAACAATGATCAGGTCAAAATTTGGGTAATCATTCTTCAAAATCGTCTCTATTGTTTTGATGATGCCGCCACCTCGACCCCAGGTGGAAATGATCACTGTGGTAGATGGAAAACCGGATCGATTCATCTATCTCCCCACATTTCTACTCCACCTCGGAGGAAGTACCTTATCGTAGAGGATCACGATTCTACTTCGTATATGTTGAGGGATGAACCATATAAGAAGGTAGGCAAGGAAATCAATAAGACTGGGCCTACCGTGTTGGCATGCCTTTAGAAAAATAGACCAGAAGGCTCTCCATTCTCTCATTCTCACTGCATGTAAGCTGACTTGTACCATAAGAAATGAAATGTAAGCCCGCGGGGTTAGCAGATGCCGATTGGTTTCACCCCATGATAAAGAGTAGCGCCAATCCGTCATCGAACTGATTCGATTGCGGTTCTTTTCCATGTTGCATACGACCAAAGGATCCATAAGGGGCACAAATTCTAAACCGACCCCCTCTACGGTGCTTACCCGCAGAAGCCACTCCCAGTCATGGTGGGCTATGAGACCCTTTTTAAAAGGTACCTGTTTCAAAAGCTCTTTCGTCGTAAGGGTGGAAGGGATAGCTATAAATCCTTCACCCCCGAAAAGGCCACTCTGGCAGAAGAGGTACTCGCTTAATGGTTCCTTTGCTTTTGGATATCGACGGGGCCAGATGAGATCTCCCTCTTCCGCCCGGGCAATAAACCGGCAGGAGATGATGGGATGGAGATAGGACGATTGTTTGGCGGCTTGAAGTTGGATTTCGAGTTTCTGAGGTAGCCATTCATCATCGTCGTCCAAAAAAGCAATCCATTTGCCTCGAGCTTCTTTGACTCCAACATTGCGAGCCTCCCCTGCTCCAATTTGGATGGGCGAACGGATTATAAGCAACCTCATGTCTTGAATGTGATGAAGGACTTCAAACGTCTCCTCATCAGGACCATCGATCACGACGATGACCTCAATCTCATCAAGAGTTTGCCGGAGAGCGCTCTTCACGGCGCGTCCGACCAGCCCCGGACGTTCCCGCGTGGGGATAACCACGGAGACCAGTGGATAAAGGTGTTTCGGATCTTCCATCAGCGCTTGTATGTTCCCTCGGGAATCCTTATTAATCAAATCCTTCAGGTTGCATGTCCCAAAGGTTGTGATTCTCTCCAAACAGGTTCTTCACTGCCAGCATCGCTGTCAGCATCGAATGATCCTGATTGTTATACCGGTGAAGCCCGTTACGACCGATGGTCTGCAGGTTCGGAATAGTTTTCAAGTAGTCCCGTATCATCTCCAGATGCTTACGGTAATCCCGATCATAAACTGGGTAGGCTTTGGGTTGACGGAAAACCACTCCGCCTTTCAGATCCGTGGCCGTCGCCAGACCTAAAATGGTTAACTCCCGGATTGCCAAATCGATAAGATCCTGATCCGGCCTGTTCCAAATCTTATCGCCCTCATCGCAGAAGTATTCCATTCCCAGGCTGGTCTGAGTGGGATCGGCCATCATGGCTATACTCCAATTCTTATAATTCTGGATGCGGCCTACCCTGACCTCAGGGTCATGAATATAAATCCACTGGTCATCGAAAAGGTGGGAGCGGTCTAAAATGAGACCAATGAGAATCAAGGCGCGATATTTTAACTGCCGGGCAGATTCGATGATCTCATCAGGGGGTAAGGGGTCTAACCGGGTTATCAGTTCGGTAAGCGGCATCGCAGAGATGAAATGTTCTCCTCCCATCTCGATCACCTCCCCGTTCTGACAAGCGATAATCCCCTTAATTTGAGAGCCTTCCCGTTTCAGACGGATCACTTCTGTGTTGAGCAAAATCTGACCGCCTGATTTTTCAATTGCCCTCTTGAAAGAGTCCCACATCATGCCGGAGCCGAGAACAGGATATTGAAATTCATTGACCAAGGTCTTGACCTGATTGGAATTGAGGAAGATATCCTTCATCGCAGAGGCGAAAGAAAGCCCCTTGATGCGCTGAACTGCCCAGTCAGCTTGAATCCAATGGCAGGGAATTCCCCATACCTTCTCTGTGTAGGGCTTGAAAAATTTCTGGTAGAGCCGAGACCCGAAACGATTGATGATCCACTGTTCAAAGGTCTCGTCTTTGGGCAGGGGATAGACTCGTGCTTTTAAATAGCTGGATAGAACTCGTATACTCTCAATAACCCCAAGATGGCCCAGGGTATTCCATAGATGGAGAGGATAATTAAAAAAGTGATTCTGATGGAGGATTCGTGACCGACGACGGACTTTAAGAAAATCCTGAGCAAGCATCTCCTCCCAGAGTTCTTTGATGTTTTCGATTTGAGTGAAGAAACGGTGGCCGCCGATGTCGAACCGGTATCCCTGATACATCTCGGTTCGCGCCAGTCCGCCCATCTTATTCCCTTTTTCGAGAACAATAGGTCGTCGGTTCTTTTTCACCATTTCATAGGCTGCAGTAAGACTGGCCGGACCTGCGCCGATCACAATAATGGGATGATCGTTGATCACCATAATTTAACCCTTTTTCAGCCTATAGAGCATGTGCTTAATGGAACCGATCGCAAAGGCAAGACCGCTATAAAAATAGTATAGCCAGTGCAAAGGAATCGCTTTTAACATGAAGTTCATACCACGTCTACAATAATAGAAGCGATAGAGCGATCCATTGAGGATGAGAAGTAAAAGGACCCATAATCCCCCGAAGGCAAAAGATAAAGCCCACCATCCTCCCCCGATCAGTGATCCGAGAAGCCCATAAGTCAACACAACGCTGACACGGCTCGATGTTCTCAGGTTCAGATCATTGATCCACCAGCCTTTCTTCAGAATCAGATCGGCCCATGGTAGGGCGCGATAAAAGATATCAGATTTTAATAAACTGATAAAGCTCCATCTTTTCAAATGCTTGCAATACATTGTTTTGCAGAGATAAATCCGGTAACCTGCCTTTTTTAACCGAAAACCGAGCTGGATATCCTCGATAGATGGCTGCTGATAAGTTTCATTGAAGCCTCCCATGGAGAGGAAAATATCCCGTTTGATGGCGCCGCAACCAGCCCAGAAAGTGGAAGCATCCTCATTTGATGTTTGATGAATATAATGATGGAGCAAATTCTTGTATTGGGAAAGAAAGTTGGTTGCCATCGGGCTATCATCATAGGATCCGAAGACCGCTGCTAAATCAGGTTGGTTCTTGAAAATCTCCATCATCTTGCCGGTTGTATCCGGAGAAACGGTAACATCCGCATCCACAAAGAAAAGGATTTCTCCCTGGGCGATCTGCGCCCCCCTGTTCCTTGCGTGGGCAGGCCCTTGGGGCCCTGCGATTCTTAAAATTTGAACGTTGAATTCCTCGGCGATACGCCAGGACCCATCGCCCTCTCCATCAGCAACGACGACGATTTCATCGGCTGGAGAAGGAGAATTTACCAAACTCGAGAGACAACTGCGAAAGTTTTCGCGGCCTTTGTAAACCGGAATGACGACAGATAGGGTGAGTTTATGAGAGGAAAAGGTCATCCAAAAACCATAAAATATCTTCCCCCATCCCAGGCAGGAAGAAGCGTGAGTCAATGTTATTTAAAACCTAAATTGAGCGATTCTTAATACTATTTTTAAAGATAAAACCTTCTGGATTCCCGTTCCCCGATTGATACTTTCGAGGACAAGTTTCACGGGAATGACATTTTCATTCAGTGGTCGATAGTCGTCATTCCTGCCCCGATTTCCATCGGGATAAACTCCAGCAGGAATCCAGTATCTTTTATGTAATTAACAACGACAAATCGCTCAATTTAGGTATTATTTTTTGGTTATTGAAAATTGGAGTTTATTTGATTATTGGGATTTGGAAATTGGTTATTCCCAAACGATCAACAAACAATGTTGACCAGTTTCTGCGGGACAAGGATCACCCGTTTGATCTCCTTGCCTTCCACCAGTTTCTGAATCCTTTCGCTCTTCAATGCCCAGGCCTTTATCTCTCCCTCTCCGTAAGAGGCAGGCACCGTGATGCGGTCTCTCACCTTTCCATTAACCTGGATGACGATCAGAATCTCATCCTCCAGGATGGCCTCCTGATCATAATCGGGCCAGGGTCTTTTAATCACGGACTCCCTATTCCCCAGGGTCTCCCAGAGTTCCTCGGCAAAATGAGGGACGAATGGTGAAAGAAGGATAACCGTTGTTTCGATCGCCTCTCGCATCACCCTTGTCGATACTTCATCATTACGATCCTTGATCTCCGAAGCATAGATCTCATTCACCAGCTCCATGATGGCGCTGATGGCTGTATTGAAATGGAACCGCTCAATGTCCTCGGTCACCTTTTTGATCGTCTTGTGGGCCTTCTGGCGAAGCAGTTTCGAATCGCCTTCTAACAGAGTTCCGAATGGAAGTGGTATCCTGTCCCGGAGGCGGGGGTATTGTTCAAAAAAGAGTCTCCAGACCCGGTTAAGGAAACGGAAGGATCCCTCCACTCCCTGATCGCTCCAGTCCAGATCTTTTTCGGGAGGAGCGGCGAAGAGGCAGAATATCCTTGCCGTATCCGCTCCGTATCGTTCAACCAGATATTCCGGATCGACCACATTCCTCTTCGACTTCGACATCTTCTCAAGCCTTCCCACCGTGATCTGCTCGCCGCACTTGCGACAGAGAAAGGCCTCTTCCTTCCCCTCCACTTCATCGGGGAAGAGGTAACCATCCTTCGGACATTCATAGACCTCTTTGCAGACCATTCCCTGGGTAAGAAGATTGGTGAAGGGCTCTTTGACACTCACCCATCCCATCTCCTTCAAGACACGGGTGAAAAAGCGGGAATAAAGAAGATGGAGAATGGCGTGCTCAATACCTCCGATGTATTGATCGACAGGCATCCAGTAATCAACCCTTCTCTTATCGAGGGGACCCTCATGATAGTCGGGGCATGCAAATCGATCAAAGTACCATGAGGATTCGACAAAGGTGTCCATGGTGTCTGTTTCCCTTCGGCTCCGTCCCCCGCATTTTGGACATCTAACCTCCACAAAAGCCTTCAGGCTGGTTAGAGGGGATTCTCCCATCCCGGTCACTTCCACATTGGAGGGAAGAACGACTGGAAGATCTTTCTCAGGGATAGGCACAACCCCGCAGCCATCACAGTAGATGATGGGGATCGGCGCCCCCCAGTAGCGCTGTCTCGAAATACCCCAATCCCTCAGCTTGTAACTGATCTTTTTCCCACCGAGTTGATTCTCATCAAGGTACTTCGCAATGGTCTCTCTTGCCCTGATGCTGCCCGTTCCATTAAACTGTCCCGAGTTGACCAGGAAACCTTCTCCCTCATATGCCTCGGTCATGGTCTCAGCATCCAGGGTCTGATCTTCCGGTTGAATAACCACGATCAATGGAAGTCCATACTTCCTGGCAAACTCAAAATCCCTCTGGTCATGGGTGGGCACAGCCATCACGGCGCCTGTCCCGTATTCCATCAAGACAAAATTAGCCACAAAGATTTGCATCCTCGCCCTCGTCATCGGGTTCAGGCAATAGGCGCCTGTAAACACTCCTTCCTTCTCTGTCGTCTCGGCGGTTCTCTTGATCTTATCCTGCCGTTTCATTCTTTCGACAAAACTTCTCACCTCTTTCTCCTGAGGGGTCCCCTTCGAGAGGATCAGGGCAAGAGGGTGTTCGGGAGCAAGGCTCATGAAGGTGGCGCCGAAGATCGTATCTTGTCGGGTGGTAAAGACCTTGATCACTTCCTTCGAATTTTCCAGGGGGAAATGGATCTCCGCGCCGATCGACTTACCGATCCAGTTCTTCTGCATGGTGAGGACACGTTCAGGCCACCCCGGAAGTTGATCGCACCACTCCAGGAGGTCTTCGGCAGTGTCGGTAATCTTAAAGAACCATTGGTCCAATTCCTTCTGAGTCACACCCCGATCATCAGCATGGCCCCTCCAGCAAGTCCCATCACCCATCACCTGCTCATTGGCCAGAACGGTTTTACAAATCTCACACCAGTTGACCGTGGACCGCTTCTTATAAGCCAGCCCCTTTTCGTACATCTTTAAGAAGAAGAGCTGTTCCCATTTGTAGTAGGAGACATCGCAGGTGGCAAACTCCCGATCCCAGTCATAGCTGAAGCCCATTCGCTTCAACTGCCTCTTCATATACTCAATATTCTCATAGGTCCATTTGGCCGGATGGACGCCATGTTCGATCGCCGCATTCTCTGCAGGCATGCCGAAAGCATCCCAGGCCATGGGATGAAGGACATTCAAACCCTTCATCTTCTTGTACCGGGCAACCACATCACCGATGGAGTAATTGCGGACATGACCCATGTGGATCTTGCCCGACGGATAGGGAAACATCTCCAGGAGATAATACTTCTCCTTACCTTGATCCTCCGTCACCTTAAAGAGCTTCTGATCTTCCCAGACCCTCTGCCACTTCTCCTCGGTCTCTTTTGGTTGATATCGTTGATTCATCTCCTATCCCGTCCGTTTTCTTTGCTAAGTGGTCCGTTCCCGTTTGTTCATTGTTCATAGTCCATCTGTTCCTCCGAACTACGAACTCATTACTCCGAACTTCTTATTCTTCTAAACACTTCCTCCAGCGCAGATATCATCCGGTCCACTTCCTCTTCGGTTACGATCAGGGGGGGAAGGAATCGGAGCACATTACCCATCGTGCAGTTGATGAGAAATCCTCTCTGCATCATCTCCTTCACAATGGGGTTTCCATCCATCTTCAATTCCATTCCGAGGATCAACCCTCTTCCGCGGACCTCCCGGACAAAGGGGAATTTCTTCTTAACCTCCTCCAGTCTCGAAAGGAAATAACTTCCCACCTTCTCGCAGTTCTCCAAAATTCCTTCTTCCAGGATGGCGCTCAGGGCAGCAACCCCGGCAGCCGTGGCCAATGGATTTCCTCCGAAGGTAGAAGCGTGGTCCCCAGGTTCAAAGCTTTCAGCAATCCCTTTCCCGATCAATAAGGCTCCGATGGGAACTCCTCCTGCCAGGGATTTGGCAAGGGTAAGCATATCAGGTTTCACACCTTCATGTTCGTAGGCAAAGAGTTTTCCTGTCCGACCCATTCCCACCTGGACTTCATCAAAGATGAGAAGGATCCCTTTCTCATCGCAGATCTCCCGGAGGGCTTTGAGATAACCCTCCGAAGGGCAGTTGACCCCTCCCTCTCCCTGAATGGGTTCCACCAACACCGCGCAGGTCTTTTCATCGATGGCCTTCCTCAGGGCCTCTGCATCGTTGAAAGGAATATATTTGAAGCCCGGCACAAGAGGTGCGTACCCCTTGTGAAACTTCTCCTGTGCAGTGGCCGTTAAAGTAGCAAGGGTTCTCCCATGGAAAGAATGCTCCATGGTAATGACTTCATAGCGTTCCCCCTTCATCTTTTCCTTTGCATATTTGCGGGCCAGTTTCAGCGCCCCCTCATTGGCTTCGGCTCCGCTGTTGCAGAAGAAGACCTTATCGGCAAAGGAGTGCTGGCAGAGAAGAGAGGCCAGCTGAATCTGAGGTTCGATATAGTAGTAGTTCGAGACATGGATCAATCTCTCCGCCTGACTCTGAATCGCCTTGACCACTTTTGGGTGGCAGTGGCCTAAATTGCAGACCGCTAAGCCTGAAACAAAATCGAGATACTCTTTCCCCTCTTTATCCCAGACCCGTGTCCCCTTTCCCCTGACCAGCAGGAGGGGATAACGGTTATAGGTATGGGCAATATATTTTTCCGAAAGGGTCATCAAGGTTTGAGAATCCATACCACCTCTATAAAAGGGGATAAAAGGGGGACAGGCTACTTTTTTTATTCTCCCCTTTCCATCTTCTTCGTCAACAAAGAATCACATTCAATCCAAGGCTATTGTGCAAAAAAGTAGCCTGTCCCCCTTTTTATTCTTTGGTGATCTGCGTTCCGATCCCCACATCGGTAAAAATTTCAAGGAGGATGGCATGTTCCACTCTGCCGTCAATAATGTGGGTTTTATTCACCCCTTCCTCCAGGGCATCGAGGCAACAGTTTACCTTCGGAATCATCCCGGAGGAAATGACCTTCTGTGAAATCAATTGCCTTGCCTCTTTTGCGACGAGGGTGGGGATCAACCGTTTCTTCTCATCCATCACCCCCTCCACATCGGTTAACAGAATCAGTTTCTCGGCTCCCAGGGCAGAGGCAATCTTTCCCGCCACCAGATCGGCATTGATATTATAGGTCTCACCCTCTTCTCCCACGCCAATCGGCGCAATCACCGGGATGAAATTCTCCTTTTCCAGGGCTTCGATCACACCCGGGTGAATTGACTTCACTTCCCCCACCATTCCGATATCAACGATCTCAGAATCCTTATCCTTGCCGGTCTTTCTCGTCAATCTCATTTTCTTGGCAAGGATGAGTCTCCCGTCCTTTCCGCTCAATCCCACAGCCTTCCCTCCCTGCTGATTGATCATGGCGACGATCTCTTTATTCACCTTTCCCACAAGGACCATCTCCACCACATCCATCGTCTCTCCATCGGTCACCCTCATCCCCTCTATGAACTGGGATTTCTTCCCCAATTTGGTTAACATCTCGCCGATCTGGGGTCCACCTCCATGGACCACCACGGGGTTCAGACCGATATATTTCAGAAGGACGACATCGAGAGCAAAACTCCGTTTCATCCCCTCTTCCTCCATCGTGCTCCCCCCGTATTTGATCACAATGGTCTTATCATAGAATCGCCGGATGTAAGGAAGCGCCTCTATTAAAACCTTTGCCTTTTCAATTGGATTATCCATTATCTTCCATCCTTGTGCATTTAAGGTTCACATAGATAATTGATTTCGGAATGCAGAATGCGGAGTGCGGAGTGCGGAGCAGAAAATTCCGAAATCCGCAATCCGAATTCCGAATTTGTTACAAAATATACCGGCTCAGATCTTCGTCCTCCACAAAACCTTTTAACTTCTCCCTGACATATCTGTCATCGATCACCATCGTTCTTCCGGTCATCTCGGGTGCGTCGAAAGAAATTTCATCGAGCAACCTCTCCATGATAGTATAGAGGCGTCTGGCGCCAATGTTCTCCGTTCTGTCATTGATGAGGGCTGCTATCTCTGCAATCTCAGCCACAGCATCCTCCCTGTACTCCAGCTTAACCGATTCCGTCTCCAACAGGGCCATATACTGCTTGATCAGGGCATTCTCCGGTTCCGTCAGAATTCGAACCAGGTCCTCCTTCTTCAATGAATCGAGTTCCACCCGGATGGGAAATCTTCCCTGAAGTTCCGGGATGAGGTCTGAGGGCTTTGAAACATGGAAGGCCCCGGCAGCGATGAAGAGAACATGGTCTGTCCTCACCATTCCGTATTTCGTCGTGACCGTTGTCCCTTCCACAATCGGGAGAAGGTCCCTCTGAACCCCTTCCCTCGAGACATCCGGACCATAAGTCGTCTCCCTGCCGGCGATCTTGTCAATCTCGTCGAGAAAGATAATCCCGGACTGTTCCACCCGGTCAATGGCCTGTTTGATCACCGCATCCATATCAATCAATTTCTGAGCTTCCTCCTTTGAGAGGACTTGAAGCGCCTCCGTAACCTTCACTTTTCTCTGTTTCTTCTTCTTTGGGAAAAGACTCCCGAACATCTCTTTAATATTGATATCCATCTCCTCCATTCCGGAGGCGGAAAAGATTTCCACGATGGGAAGATTTCGGTCTGTTACCTCAACCTCCACATACTTCTCGTTCAGCTTTCCCGTCCTCAGCAACTTCCGGAGCTTCTCACGGGTGTCTCTCAGATCCTCGCCTTCCTTTTGAGGACCTTTCCGGGAGGATGGAAGAAGCAAATCCAATAGCCTCTCTTCAGCCAACTCCTCAGCTTTCTCCTGGACCTTACGGGATTCTTCCGCCTTGATCATATTCACTGATAGATCCGTCAGGTCACGGATCATCGACTCCACATCCCTGCCCACATAACCCACCTCTGTGAATTTTGAGGCCTCGATCTTCAGAAAAGGGGCCTGGGCCAATTTGGCCAGTCTTCGGGCGATCTCCGTCTTCCCAACTCCGGTAGGACCGATCATGATGATATTCTTGGGCGCAATTTCGTCCCTGAGGGGTTCGGGAATCTGCTGCCGCCTCCAACGATTCCTTAGCGCTATGGCGACGGAGCGCTTGGCATCCTTCTGGCCAATGATATATTTATCCAGCTCAGAAACGATCTCTCGTGGTGTAAAGGTCTTTATCATAGCTCCTCTATGATGATCTTGTCATTGGTGTAGATGCAGATGGAGGCTGCGATCTTCATCGCCTCCTCTGCAATGGCCCTTGCATCGAGGTCTGAAAACTGGGTCAGGGCCTTTGCAGCCGCATGGGCATAGGGGCCGCCGCTTCCGATGGCAGTCACCCCGTCATCGGGTTCGATGACATCTCCATTGCCGGAGATGATAAGGGAATGCTCCCTGTCAGCCACGATGAGCAAGGCCTCCAGCCTCCTGAGTATCCGGTCCGTCCTCCAATCTTTGGCTAACTCCACTGCCGACCTGAGCAGGTTGCCGTTATATTGTTCCAGCTTCTCCTCAAACTTGGCAAAGAGGGTAAAGGCATCCGCTGTGGCGCCGGCAAACCCGGCAAGAACACGGTCCTGGTAGATCCTTCGAACCTTCCTCGCAGTATGCTTCATAACAGTATGTTCAAGGGTGACCTGTCCGTCCCCTGCCACAACAACCTTCCCTTTATGTCGAACCGATAAAATCGTGGTCCCGTGCATCTCGCGCCTAACTTCGTCTTTCATTCTCCCCCCTTTTTTGACTCCCAATGGACCTCAACCCCCATCCCCTTTAGGCCTATTGCTTTCTTTTATTCTAAAACTGCGGGGATGGGCCTTATCGTAAACCTCCATCAATTTACCCACGCTGAGGTGGATATAGCGTTGGGTTGTGGAGAGGCTGGCATGTCCCAGCATCTCCTGAATCTCTCGAATATCAGCTCCTGCATCCAGAAGATGCGTAGCAAAGCTATGGCGCAGGCTGTGAGGGCTGACCTTTCGGACAATTCCTGAACATCTCGTATATTTCTTAATAAACCTTCCCACGCTTCTATCGGTGAGCCTTCCTCCCCTCAGGTTGACGAAGAGGGGTTCTTCATCTTTTAGGTCTCCTCGTTCTTTGAGATAGACCTTTAATGCCTCCGAGGCTTTATCCCCGATGGGGACAATCCGCTCTTTTCTCCCCTTTCCCATGACCCTCACAATGCCCAGATTGAGATCCAGATGACTTAAATTTAATCCCACCAGTTCCCCTACCCTTAAACCGCTCGAATAGAGAAGTTCTAATATGGCATGGTCCCTCAACACCTTATTCTTTCCCTTCGCATCAGGAGATCTTTTAGAAAACCCTTCGGGTGACTCCATGAGCCGGAAGGCCTCATCCACAGTGAGGGCAGTGGGTAGAGGCTTCTCCGCTTTGGGTGTCGATACGCTCTTTGCCGGATTGGAGGCAATCCGTTTCTCCCTTATGAGATATCTGAAGAAGGATCGGAGAGTCGAAATCTTCCTTGCAATCGAACTCTTCTTATTCCTTCGATGAAGGAAACTCAAATACCTCCGGATCGCCATCCGATCCACCTTCTCCATCTCCAACTCTCCCGCCGGGGAGAGTTCTTTTCCCGAATCCTTCGAAAATTTTTCAAATTCTTCCAAATCCCTCCGGTAGCACCGGCAGGTGTGCGGGGAGGCGTTCTTCTCATTCTCCAGGTAATGGACAAATTGATCAATCAAGTGATTCTGCTTCAAGGAATGAGGTTCCATTTTTTTTCGACAGAAGCTCTGTAACTTATGAAAATATTATTAGAAAGCCATTTTATAACATAAATTTCAAATTTATCAATAGGTTTTAACGCAACTCTCCCATCTTTCTTCACCCCGTTAGAAATAATGCCCCGATGCTCCCTCCAGGCCAGAGGCCCTCTGGGCC
>JASEIE010000489.1 GCA_030024065.1 Thermodesulfobacteriota bacterium | reverse complement strand
CTTAAGATAATCTTCCTGCGGGGTTTAATACCCCGCAGGAAGGTGCTGGATTTATTGGGTTAATTGGGTTAGTTAAGTCTATTGAGTTCGTTAGGTTATTGGGTTTTTGGAATTTATTGAGTTTGTTGGGTTTAGCTCAAACAACTCAAGCAACGCATTGGAAACTCATCATTCAACACTCATAACTCAAAACTATTTCCTGGCTTCCTCATAGTAAAATATCAATAAGTCAAGTCTGATAATCATATAAAAGGCACCTGAACGTACCACGGAGTGTGGTATGCTTGGGCAAAGAGCCAAATCTTGACCCCAAGTTTCCTCCTGCTTCTCCTGGCTTCCTGGCTTCCTAATAGTCAAATATCAATAACTCAAGCCTGACCCCAAGTTCCAAACCTGCTATTGCCTTTTACAGAAATGCAAAGGAAAAGGGGACGCAAACTGAAAAGCGCCTTTGCCTTTGACAAACATTTTGAGCAATTTGAAGGCATCGGCCGCTTGCCCTGAATCTCGACCAATCGAGTAATTCAACGTAGTCAACAACGTCCCGCACTCCACGGGCCCATAAAGATTCTTCTTGCTCTTTTGTATCCCATGAGATACTATTAAATTGTGATCGAAATTCGGCAGACCGAGGGATACGCCCGGTGGTTTGAGAGTTTGCGAGATCGGCAAGCCCGGGCGCGCATCAATG
>JASEIE010000488.1 GCA_030024065.1 Thermodesulfobacteriota bacterium | reverse complement strand
CTTTTCACCTTTTTTTACCTCACGAAGGTAATAACTCAATCTGTTTTTTAAATCTTTGATGCCCGCCGTCTTCATGGCTACATTCTAATCTGAAGTAGCTACCTTGTCAAATGTTTTTTTCGGTTGATTTATCCCCTTTTAACAGTACTTCCAGCGACATTTTTATGTGGCCACCAGGCATTTTGCCGTGCTTAGTACGTCCTGGATGATAATCTTCCCTCAACATAGGGACGTTCGATGATCGTTCTTTTTTGTTTGTTATTTTCTTCCCTTTCCTTAACAAAAAATGTGTGAAGCCTAAAGGTCCTAAAAAACTTTTCTTGAAACAAAAAAATATCTTGACAAATTAAAAAATGAAGTTATAATTTTGGCAGTTTAGTTTGCTAAACTAATTTCTTTCTATACTGTCTTACATATTACTAAACTAATTTCTTTGTATACTGTGCTCGGGGCTTTATGAAAATTGGGGAACGGATTAAGAATTTAAGGCAGTTGAGCAACCTGACCCAGGAAGAACTGGCGGAGAGGGCCAATCTGACCAAGGGATTTATCTCTCAGATCGAACGGGATCTGACGTCTATCTCCCTTGACAGCCTGGTCCCAATACTGGATGCCCTGGATGAGAACATCTCCGATTTTTTCAAGGAAGCATCGCAGGAGAAGATCATTTATCGGATTAAGGACCGGGTGGCCATTGAGAAAGAGA
>JASEIE010000487.1:371-708 GCA_030024065.1 Thermodesulfobacteriota bacterium | reverse complement strand
CTACGCCTTCCAATCGAGCCAGAATTTCTGATCCGACTCTTCTAATAAAGTTCACGTTGAGCGTATTGGGCAGTCGATGGATTGGATGTCCATTGAGGACGCCTTCTTTGCCGAAGTTTTTTTGAAGCATTTCCCAGAAGCGGTCCCTTAAATCAAGGATTCTGGGATCATGGAGATATTTCTTTGCAATTTCACAGGCCTTTCCGAGCCCAACAATCAAAAGAATATTTTCCGTCCCCGCCCGTCTCCCTGATTCATGGCCCGCGCCATGGATAAGGGGTTCGATAGGAGCGCCCTCCCGGATATAGAGGGCCCCGACACCCTTTGGAGCGTACAC
>JASEIE010000487.1:0-361 GCA_030024065.1 Thermodesulfobacteriota bacterium | reverse complement strand
ACTTTGGTATCAATCTTTCCAACGGACTGAGCCGCATCCGTATGAAAAAGAATGTCACGTCTCTTTGCAATCTTTGAAATCTCTTCGATCGGTTGTATTGTTCCAACTTCGTTATTCGCATGCATCACGCTAATGAGAATCGTCGTTGAAGTAATGGCCTTTTCAATCACTTCAGGATCGACCCTTCCATACCGGTCCACGCCGACATAAGTAACCTCGGCCCCAAATTTTTCAAGAAATCGACAGGGATTTAAAGCTGCAGGGTGCTCAATCTGTGTCGTGATAATATGATTACCCCTCTCTTTTAAGGCATAAAATACACCTTTAATCGCATGATTGTTTGATTCACTTCCACCGCTGG
>JASEIE010000486.1 GCA_030024065.1 Thermodesulfobacteriota bacterium | reverse complement strand
TGACCCGATACCGGGGAAACCGATGAGACAGAAGAGTTGCCATCATGAATGAAAAAGCGGCATGAGCACTGGGAAAACTGGGGTCCAGAATCTCTCCCGGCCCTCTGGAGAGCTTTAAAGCCATTTCCTGTAGGAAATGGAAAGGCCTTTCCCGCTGAATGAGAAATTTAAGACTGTAAACAATTGCAGATTGGATGCCATAGAGAAGGAGAAGACGACGGAAAAACTTTCTTTGTTTAGTGATGATTAAACTGAAAAGAATGAAGAGGACGACTGCAAAATGGCTTCCAAGATAAGTCAGCCAGGGGATCGTATGATCAAGAAAAGGCGAACTCCACCATTGATTCGCCCATTTCATGAATGTTAATTCCCAGTCCATGTTATTTAGACCTGTAGCGCCCCCATTTACTGGGGGCGAAGAAAACGTCGGCAATAAATGCCGACGCTACATATCTCCCCATCTCCCTATCCCCCTATCTGAATTTTAAAGGGGGAGTCTCGGAATAATATCTGCCAGATTTTTACTCTGGATACAGATGCTGGCAATTTTATCAAGGTCAGAGCAGGAAGAGTTAAAAGAAATAGAGAACCCCACCATCTGGAACATATTGATATCGCCTTTGCTATCGCCGATGGCAACCGCCTCTTCAGGGGTCGCCCCGAATTGTTTTAGAATTTTCTCCACCCATTCTGCTTTCTTATCATAATGGAC
>JASEIE010000485.1 GCA_030024065.1 Thermodesulfobacteriota bacterium | reverse complement strand
GCCTGATTGACATCTTTATTGATGCAGGTGCTGTGGTCTCTACGCCTACCTGTGGACCCTGCCTTGGTGGTTATATGGGTATTTTGGCTGATGGAGAAAGGTGTATTGCCACAACAAATAGAAACTTTAAGGGAAGGATGGGTTCGCAGAAGGCAGAGATTTATTTAGCCAACCCTGCAGTTGCGGCAGCTTCAGCTATTGCTGGGAAAATTACTCATCCAGAGGAGATAAAATGATCCCCGGAAAGGCTTATAAATTCTCAGATAATGTGAACACAGACGATATTATTCCAGCTATCTATCTGGATACTGTGGATGAAAAGGAGCTTGCCAGCCACTGTATGGAGGGAATAGATCCAAATTTCTCAAAGAATGTCCAGATTGGAAGCATAATTGTTGCTGGTAAAAACTTTGGTTGTGGCTCATCCAGGGAGCATGCACCCATAGCTATTAAAGCCTGTGGAATCTCAGCTGTGGTTGCTGTTTCCTTTGCCAGAATATTCTTTAGAAACAGCATCAACATTGGGCTTCCTCTATTTTCTTGCCAGGAGGCTAATGAGATAAAGGATGGTGATACCCTAAAGATTACAGAAAAAGAAGGGATAATAGAGAACCTTACCCAAAATAAGATCTACAAGACCCCTTCATTTCCAGAGTTTATTTTAGAGATTATATCCTCTGGTGGCTTGATGAAATATAGCAGGTATTAGTCAAAAG
>JASEIE010000484.1 GCA_030024065.1 Thermodesulfobacteriota bacterium | reverse complement strand
GTCGAGACTTGATTTGAACAGCGAAAGGTGGTTCGAGTAATCGTCCTGTCAGACGAGGCCCTCTGGACCGCTCTTTTTGGTTCGTGACAATAAGGTCAAAGCCAAAATCAGCAGGCAGCATAAAGGCTTCGTAGCCAGCTGAAAAAAGCTTTCCGGCCACGTAATGTTCGGCTTCAAACCCCCTGTAAAGCCGCTCAAAGAATTCCATGCATCATCCCTTAAAAAAATTTTGCCTAACGATTGAGGTCAGCGGTGGCTCTAAGCCATCCGCTGGAGTGATTTGTTAGGTCCTGGGATTATCTGTTTCAAGCATATTTCCCGGCTATTTGGCTTATTTCTCCGATCTCTTGGACTATTTTCTCCCAATGTGTATGGTTTCGCTCGTCACCAAATTGCTCAGCAGCTATTCGGAATGACTCGTGCAGTTGGTTCCAGGAGCGATAATAGATAGGAACATTAGCAGCCAAAAGCTTGAGTTCTTGGTAGTTGTATCCGGGCTTTTTCTTTGCAGAGTTTATTAGAGCTGAAGGATTCACTTTGAGCTTGCCCTCACCGTCACAGCTCTGTAGAACCCATTCCGAATGATTTTCCACCCACTTGGGATCAATCGACGGCACGAGTATAAAATGGGTAAAGCATTTTGGTAATGACTCATCAAATGAATTTCGGCATTCTAATACTAGCCGGAGATAATTGAGAAGCTGATGGGGTGGATA
>JASEIE010000483.1 GCA_030024065.1 Thermodesulfobacteriota bacterium | reverse complement strand
CCAATATCTGGAATTGACCGCTCATTTTTGCAGACGAACTATTGATGTCGTCTGTGTTTCAATCCTTGTTTTAATGGAACCCGCTTTCTAACCTTCCCCTGACAATCATCCCCTTTTCGGATCGAAGTTTCAATCCTTGTTTTAATGGAACCCGTCCTCTAACCCACATGGAGCGTTTGCAATCCCTCTTGGTGATCTGTTTCAATCCTTGTTTTAATGGAACCCGTCCTCTAACTGGAGTCGAAGGTATTGGTGATGGGGAAGAGAAGAAAAGTTTCAATCCTTGTTTTAATGGAACCCGTCCTCTAACATGAAATAGAAGCCGTTGATAGTCCGCTTGAAAGTGAGTTTCAATCCTTGTTTTAATGGAACCCGTCCTCTAACCTATTTGTTCCCTGGTTGGAGACCATCCGGGAATGTTTCAATCCTTGTTTTAATGGAACCCGTCCTCTAACCACAATCCGGAGCTGCTGGAAGCTCAGGTCCCAAAGTTTCAATCCTTGTTTTAATGGAACCCGTCCTCTAACAAGAAAAATTTGCCGGACCTTGCCGATGCCCTGATGTTTCAATCCTTGTTTTAATGGAACCCGTCCTCTAACGATGCGCTGCGTATGCGTTTACTGCGGGATTCTTTAGTTTCAATCCTTGTTTTAATGGAACCCGTCCTCTAACGCTGCGGGGCAGGCCTCCTGCGAAGATCCTTTATGTTTCAATCCTTG
>JASEIE010000482.1 GCA_030024065.1 Thermodesulfobacteriota bacterium | reverse complement strand
TGCGCTCAGGATCTGACATTATCTTCTCTTCAACCAGTTGCGGCTATATGATTAAACATGAATATAGCCATCTCTTAAATATTCCTGACTCGGAGGAAGTGGCTAAACATACTTTCGATCTCTTTGAATATCTACGAAACTTAAAAGAATCAGGGAATCTGAATACCGGTTTTAAGAAACTCCCAATAAAGGCCGCCTATTTTGCCCCCTGCCACCTCAGGTCTCTTGGGATCGGTCTTCCCGCCCTCGAAATCCTGCGGCTTATTCCAGGTCTTCAGATCGACAACATCGAAGCGGATTGTTGTGGAATGGGAGGAACCTTTGGTTTTAAGAAAGAGAAATATGATATTTCTCAGGAAATTGGGAAAGATTTGTCGGGAGCTGTTGAACGTTTAAAACTTGAAATCATCCTCACCGACTGCGAAGGCTGTCGCATGCAGATCCGCCACCTCACCGGCTTGAAGGTCTTACATCCAATTCAAATTTTGAGGGACGCACTTTCTTAAAAATAAAAGACGGGGAGAAACGGAGATAGGGTGATCTATAAGTGTCCAACTTAGCTCTCCTAAAATCTTTCAGCTAAAAATCCTTTGGGGTCCAACCATCAAACATAGGTTCCTTCCAAGATAGGTATCCTCAATGTTTCTTCAGCAAATTCCCCTTGTTTGATTTTTTGTATCACTTTAGCGCTTTGAAAAATCACCTCGCCTGTCATTCCCGCGCAG
>JASEIE010000481.1:491-730 GCA_030024065.1 Thermodesulfobacteriota bacterium | reverse complement strand
GATGGATATATCAGCCCTTTAACCCCTGGTGGGGTCAAGGATGTGTTCCCATTTGCTGTCATGGTCATCATATTACTCTTTAAACCCTTTGGACTCTGGGGATGGATCAGAATTGAGAGAGTCTAAAAGATCATTGAAAAATGAAAAATTAGCAATTCAAATTTAGCAATGAAAACAACGAAACTATGAGAAATGAGATGGCGGAGCTAATCAATGCTAATTTTGCAATGTTAATTTTA
>JASEIE010000481.1:0-481 GCA_030024065.1 Thermodesulfobacteriota bacterium | reverse complement strand
GATCTTGTGGAGTTTATCATCAATACTACAAACAGGACCATGCCTGGTGGCAGACCAAATTCGTCTGGGGAAAAATGGCTTTTTTATTTTTAGTGGTCTTTTATCTATTCCCTAAATTTGCTGGCCTCTATGTGGTCTCTGTCTTTAATATCGTTGCGTATACCATCCTTGGGGCAATGGGTGTTCAACTGCTCATAGGCTATTGTGGCCAAGTCACACTGGGACATGCAGCCTTTATTGCAGTAGGAGCTTATACCTGTTCTATTCTGATGCTTCAGGTCAAATGGCCTGTATTTTTAGTCCAAGCAGGATTAGTCTATCCCATTAGCGTGATTGCTGCAGCGGTCGTTTCCGGTCTATGGTCGGTGCTCTTTGGTCTCCCTTCGGCGAAAGTGAAAGGATTCTATCTCATCATGACGACCATGGCCGCCCAATTCATCACAGTAGACTTTATCATCACTCAATATGTGAGCCAGGTGGG
>JASEIE010000480.1 GCA_030024065.1 Thermodesulfobacteriota bacterium | reverse complement strand
AGCGGCTCCCAGGCCAAACATACACCCCGATATCAGAGGGACATTGAGACCCACGCCTCCCGCCATTTCGTAGTCATCCACAGCCGCTCTCAATTTCGCGCCTACCAGGGTCTTTTCGTTGAAGAGCCATAAGGCAATGGCTACGAGGGCGGCGACACCGATGACGAAAAGACGATAGATCGGAAATATTACCGTATAGATCTGGGTCGATCCCTTCAGGATTTCCGGACAGGGGAGGGTGTAGGGGTCGCCTCCCCAGATCAAGAGGGCGAGATCCCGAAAAACAAGGGCAAACCCCAGGGTGATCATCATCTGGGGAAGGGGCTTCAGAGGAAATTTTCTCAAGAACCCACGCTCCATGATCAAACCGACCACGCCAACAACCAAAGCTCCGGCAAAGGCCCCAAGGATGAAGCTCTTGGTTTTTAAGATGACCGAAAGCCCGATGTAGGCTCCCAGCATGAAATACGATCCATGGGCAATATTCACAATCTTCATCACCCCATAGATCAGGGAGAGCCCGCTGGCCAGTAAGAAAAGAAGGGCCGCAAAAGAAAGCCCATTCAATGTCTGGCTGAGATAAAATTCCATAACCGTCTCTCCTTAAGCATATGAAGTTTGATATGATTTAACGAATCATCTAATACTACAGCGAATCTTTTTTCGTCATTCCCGTGGAAACGGGAATCCAGGAGGTAAATTGGCTCAAGAGACCACTGGATACCCGCTTTCG
>JASEIE010000047.1 GCA_030024065.1 Thermodesulfobacteriota bacterium | reverse complement strand
CTTACAGGGAGTTCCCACCACCCCAATTTTTTTGAATTTATTCTCTTTTAATGCTTGATTCAGGACACCCAGAGAAGGCGGTATTTGGAAGCTGCTCCCTGCGCAACGCCGAACATCCTCTGCTTTGGAGACGATCGTCCCTTCTGGATTTAAGCTACTCTCTGAACAGGTCAGAATCGCAGCATCGATAAACCCCTCTTTCATGGCCAGCTCCACCAGGGCTGTTACGCTCCCTCCATGCTGGCTCTTAGCACGAATCTTTTTGTCGGAGGCCCGGGTGATATAAAGACCCCGGAATGGACCAATTTCTGGGATGAAATCATTTTGATCAAAGAACTTCGAGCGCAGTTTCTCCGTGTCTGTCCCTGTGCGAGGGCAGAAGGCATAACAGCGTCCCTGGGTCAGCTTACAACTATCCATCATCACCACTCGTCCCTGAAAAGTTCCAAAGTATGGGCATATACCCATACAGGCACCACAGACGGCACACAATTTGTTCTTCAGGACTTCCTTTTCTAAATCAGAAGGTCCCTTGATCCCATTCATCATCGTTTTCCTCCTTATCTGTAAACTATGCTGGCAAAGATTTTATAATGACTTTATGAAGGGAAAAGATTCTAGCTGAGATTCAAAAAGGCGTTTTGAAGGCCAGCCCTTTTAACCCTATTTTGAATGGTATTTTTATTGATCGTATAGAAACCCATTGCCTTCATTCGCTCGAAATAGACTGAACCGGAAAAGGTGAACCTTTTTCTCAAGCCTTCTCTATTGGCTGTTTGGTCGGCCACAAAGGAGATAAAATCGCCAATCAGCAACTCCTTGGGCAACGCATGAAGGACTTTCCCTTTTCCATGTCGGACGGCGTTATATCCAGCCACCATCCCCGTGATCATAGCCTCTGTGTGTCCGGCAACCGGCCCTGTCTTTTCTCCTCCACAAAATAGATTGCTTACCCCCTTCACCTGTAAGGTATTCTCCCTCGGTGAAAAAGAGGCATACCGGATAGAGTTCCCCCGGGTTCCACCTAAGGGATCAACATAGATCGCCCTTTCAAAACCGGGTACGCTTCTTAGTTTCTCAAGGGGAAAAAATGGGACCATGATCTTCGCATATCCCGCATCCAAGACAATCAGGCTCTCGCTAAATTCCTTCGCCCCATATTGCGGGCACGCCTTCACATCCAATTGCTTACTGACCCTAGACCCTGTGGGAATTTTTACGACCAGCACCCCTTTCTCATTCAGTTGGCGCACCAGATTCGTTGAAAGAGACTCTTTGCTCACAAGGCAACTTCCACTCATCGCCCCAACAGATTCTTTAGAACCCAATCCACTCGCTTCCTTAATCCCAGCTTTTGATGCAACACTGACCCTTCCTCCGAAAGTATGGCATCGCAAGATGCACATCACACAACCGTTGCCATAAGAACTGCATATATTCCAAGGCCCCGCAGACCCAGTTGTTTCGACGAAAATATCCCCTTTGGCAACCTCGGTCTCATCATTGTTTAACACGACCGATTCTATCTCACTGTTTTTTAGATGGACATTCGTCACCCGACTCTCGAATTTAATGTCAATGCCCAAACCCACCAAAAATTTCCTTATCCTCGGCTCAATGTTATTCAGATCATACACCGAGACATTCTCCTGTCCCGGGAATTTGATATTCCTGGACCTACAGGTACCATCAATGACCTTAAAAATCGCCCCCCCTCCCAGTGCAATGGCTTCTTCTGTCGCTGTCCAACGGCCATTGTTTCTCATAATGCCGCCTGCTAACCCGGTTCCAAGCAACAGATCCGTTCTTTCAAGTAAGGTCACTTTTGCTCCGAGCTTTGCAGCTGTAACTGCCGCGCCACACCCTGCCCAACCTCCCCCAATCACCACTATTGAAACCATAATGAACTCTATCCTCCCCTTTTAATGGAATAGGTTAATTATAATTATCATAAAAGAACCGTCCTTTTTTGGCAAGAACTTTGTTCTATTATATAGAACAAAGTACCTTTATTTTGAACATCTTAATCATCCCACTAAACTTTGTCAACAAAAATATTGGGGCTACCCTGAATTTGTTGATCATTTTAAGCTCAGGTGTTACCATTTCCAGTTAGCTCAATAATCGAATGAAGGAGCCAATATCCTGAACCCTTTCTAAATCAATGACCGTCTCGAAAACCTTTTCGGCCGCTTCTTTGGATAAGGGTCTGGCCGAATAGGAAATACAATCCCAGAACTTATTGATCACATCCTCTTTGCTGATGGGATTGTGGGGGTGTCCGTACCCGACATCTAAACGCTGTGAAAAGCACTTACCCTCTTTGGTAGTAATCTCGACCATGCCTGGGGGCTCCCCTTTTTTCGCATTGAATCGGGTGTCAAGTTTTGGGCTGACCTTTTGGGCCATGTGAAGCACGGCCGGATCCTTTATCCCCTCCGGGGTGAGATCGCCAATCAACACCCTTCTTTTCGTTGCAGCAACGGCTGAAGAAAAAGGGATGCTGTACTTGGCGTCGGCAGTCGTCGGTGGCCTGCGCCTCTCTTCCAGTGGTTGACAATGAAGCATGGCGAAGTCGCCAACATAGAGCGTAATGGACTCGATCTCCTGAGGGTGGAGGTCATGGTCGGTCACAATCCTCAGGGTGGCATCAATATAGACATGGCTAGTTCCGCAGGTGGGCCATGCTTTAATTCCAACGTTGATGCCTTCAAACCTTTTGCCAAGATCAGCGACAAGGACTTCTCGGTTGTAGACGCCATCAAAATAAAGATTGAATAGACCGGCCCGGCCTTCCAAACAATTCTCTGGACCGAGGATGCCCTGTTTTGCCATCAGCGCTGAAAGAGCACCCCCTCGAGCCGGATAGCCATCCCGCAGCCCCCCCATGTGGTTACCCATGCTGTATCTCATTTCCTGGGTACCCGCTGCCTCGCTAAGAGCAATGCCAAGTGCGCTCACCATGGCTGTCTCGTTAAGCTTAAGCAATTTGCCTGCAGCAGCGGCAGCTCCAAAGGCACCTAAAACAGTGGTCACATTCCAGTCCATCTTCCAATGTATAGACAAACCCATACGGCATATCAGATCATTTCCCAGGGCTATGGCCGTTATCAATTCCTTTCCTGAAACATTGCCTAGCCGTTCTGCGATGGCGAGGCTGGCGGAAACGACCGGACTGCTGGGGTGGACCGGAACCTCATATTGTAGGTCGTCGTAGTCCAAACAGTGACCCATGGCACCATTGGCAAAAGCAGCCATCCAGGCAGGAACGCGTCCACCAAAGCCAAGGATGGTACTTTCTTCTTTCCCCCCTCCCTCTTTGATTAAATCCACGAGAAGACGGCATTCAGGGATGATGCCGCTTGCAGCGACAATGACGCCTATCGTATCGAGAAGGCATTTTTTGGTGACTTCTATCGTTTCTGGATTAAGGTCTTCATAATTCCTATTGACGAGATGATTCGCAAGAATCCAAACCACATCCTTTTTCCCTTTATGATCGGTCATCTCAACCCTTCTCCCCTCCGAAATTTTTTTAAACCAACCTGAAGACCAGTCTGTTTTTACCCGATATCACTCCACCGGTAACCGTTTGCAACGTTTAGGTCTATGGTTTCATCTGTTTTGGAATCTCTCCTACATCACTGACCCTTTCAAGATGGTCAATCATCTCGATGATGGCGTTTGCTTTTTTTTCAGGGACTACCTGAAGCGCATGCTTCTCGAACTTTTTTTGAACATCGAGCCAGGTCATGGGATTGGCCACTGAACCTTTAGGCATGTTGACTCTCTGTCTGTAATTTTTCCCATCTTTCATGATAATCTCCACGACACTGGGGAACTCGCGGGGATAGATCATGTTGATCTCCTCATCTAGAAAAAAACGAACCCGCTGGGTCAGCTCAATGGCCGCAGGATCGGATAGTTTTTCCTCTGTGAACTGAGCCATAGAGAGTTCCCCATCTATCATAATGCGGGCCATACAATACTGCATGCTCATTTGAGCCTGAAGAGCTCCCATCGGCCTGTACTCAAAGCCACACTGCACATTGACAAGCTCACTGTTGTGAACCTGGATCTCCTTGATTTGATCCAAAGGGATTTCATTTTCCTTTCTCAAGATCAGGGCTGCATCAACAGAAGAATGGAGGCTTGCACATGCAGGATAGGGTTTGATCGCCACATCCTCAATATCGAATTTTTCCCCTAATCCTTCGAGGGTCTTGGAGAAGTTAAAATCCTCCGATGTGGCCTTGTAAAATCCTCCATCCTCGGCCTCCAGGATCTTTGTCGGTCCCCGGTAACCCTTTCGCGCCAGGATGGCTGCAATCACTCCGCTTTGAGCAGCACGCCCAGGATGAAATCGTTTACTTTCAGATCCATCCGCCGTAAAGGCCCATAAACCCGAGGACTGAGTGCCTGCCATCCCCAAAGCGTTAGACATGGTCATAGGATCGAATTGCCAAATATTTCCCAACGCAGCCGCAGCCGCAAAGGTCCCGCAGGTTCCTGTCAAATGCCATCCCTTGAGTCGAGAGGCTCCGGGATTAAGACCCCGGCTAAGATGGGTCATCGTCTCATAACCGGCGACAACAGCGGTGATCAGTCTTTTCCCATCTATCTTTTCTTTTTCACCCACGGCCATTGCCGCAGGGATCACCGCCGCTCCAGGATGGATCTTGGTCATATGATAGTCGTCGAAATCAAAACTGTGGATCATGGTTCCATTGGCCAATACAACATTGGCGGCAGGTCCAAGAAAGGAAGTCGTCCAGAGGCTTGCCTCCCTTACCCCTTTTTGGCTTTGAACGAAGTGATTGACTATCTTTGAACATTGGGTCGTCGAACCTGAAAAAGCACATCCCAACGAATCAAGTAAAGAAGCTTTCGCTTTTTTTATTGCCCCACCGGGTATTTTGTCAAAAGTAAGCTGGCTGATAAATTCAGCCAGCTTCATGGTCACATTTTCCATTTTTCATGCCTTTGGCTAGATTAAGCGGCCGATCGTATTCCCCTCTTGAATCGCTTCGGGGATCCCCCGAGGGAGCACACAGTCGCCGATACTATAGGTTTCTAATGTCAAATCTTTTACGGATCTCATCAAATGATCATCCGGTGAGTAGCCCACCGCTAAAACAATGGCCTCAAAATGGGCAACATTTTCATTCCCCTTTTTATCCTTGAAAAAGATCTTATCCTGAAAGATTTTGAGGACCTCTGTACTTGTGTGAATGGTCATTCCCTTTTTCGAGATCCGCTGTAGCATCAGCTTTAAAGTCCTTGGATCAATTCCAAAGCCTATATTTTCCAGTTTCTCAAGGAGGGTTATCTTTTTCCCTCTCTCTGCAAGAAACTCTGACACTTCACATCCCACCAACCCTCCTCCAAGGATCACAATCTGGTTTTCAGGTATATTTTTCGTGAGGGCCTCTTCTGCCGTATAAACAGATTCCCTTTTAAGACCAGGGATTTCAGGGGAGATGGGCGTGGATCCCGTGGCACAAACCAAAACGTCCGGGTTGATATCTCTGAGGGTCGTCTCATTCACATCATGATTAAGAAGTACGGGGATCTTGTCTTTTCCTGTCCTCTTAATTAAGAAATCTAAGAACTCATTGACCTCTTCTTTGTGCGGGGGGATAGAAGCCAGTCTCAACTTTCCGCCTAATTGAGACGCCCTTTCAAAGAGAAAGACTTGATGTCCCCTCTGGCTGAGGGTATGGCCGCATTCCATCCCGGCAGGGCCCCCGCCCACAATTAAAATGTTCTTTCTTCTTTTTGCCGGCATGAGGATTGCGTCCCTTTCCCTTCCTGCTGCAGGATTCAAAGCACATCGAATGGGCAATTCCAGAATATTCCTTTTTCCTTGACAGTACATACAGGCAATACACTTTCGAACATCATCCAGCTCACCCGATAAAGTCTTTTTAGGAAACGAGGGATCGGCGATTAACCCCCTTCCTAATCCAACGAGGTCGGCTTTGCCCTCCTCTAAAATATGGTTAGCCTGGACCGGATCATTGATCCTTCCAGCCACCAGGATAGGGATCTTGACCGATTTTTTAACCTCCCAATAGGAGTCCAAATGACATCCTCTGGGAAGCGCCATCGGGGGAATGGTTAATTCATTGGTTTCCCTATTCCCCGCAGAGAGCGAGAGGAGATCGCCCCCTTCTTTCTCAAAGGCTATGGCGATCTTCTTCGTATCCTCCCCATTGATCCCGCCAGGGACAAATTCATTGACACTCAATCGAAAGAAAATGGGGAAATGGTCTCCTACGGTTTCACGAACTTTCCGGTAAACCTGGATAGGAAAATTCATTCTCTTTTCCAGAGGGCCCCCATAAGCGTCTGACCTCTTATTCGAAAGGCCTGAAAGGAATTGGGTAATCAGATATCCATGACCTCCGTGAATTTCGACAGCTTCAAAGCCGGCAATTTTTGCCCTTTCCGCAGCTTTGCCAAAAGCGTCCACCAATTTCTGAATCTCAGACCCATCCAGATCATTCACGGTGCGTCCATCGTAAAGAAGATAACCCCGGTGGCCAATCTGAAGCGCAACCCTGCTCCCCCATGATTTGATACACTCCGCCAAATCACTTAATCCACCGAGGTAGTTTCCCGAACTGATATTAAGGCGACTCGACCCAAACTCCGGCGTGACAAGAGCTAACTGAACAATGATGAGTCCAATGCCACCCTTTGCCCTCTCTTCGTAATAATCGATCAATTTTTGAGTCACTTCCCCTGTGGAACTATGAAGTTTGTTGGACATGGGCAGCATCACCATCCGGTTCTTCAATGCCAACTCATTGACTTTGATGGGTTGAAATAGTTTCCAATCCTTATTTTTCATGCCCTCACCTGTCTCATCCGAGCAAGACTCAACGGTCACACACAAATCCGGTTCGCCCCAGCTTTTATAACTTTCTAATAGACCCATGCTTCTCAATATATTGAAGCAGTCCATCCTCCTCAAGAATCCTTTTCTCCACTTCTCCCAATTGGAAACCCATTCTAAACCTTGGATCGCCACTCTTTGTGATTTCGCACTTCTCTGTATCGATCAGAAGCGTGTCTCCTTCTTTAATAGGATCCGTATCACATTGAATTAACAGCATCCCATTATTAATGGCGTTACGATAAAATATTCGTCCAAAGCTCTTTGCCAAGATAGCGCCCACTCCTGATAGTTTAATAATAAGGGGAGCAATCTCACGGCTCGAGCCACAGCCGAAATTATATCCGGCAACAATAAAATCATTTTCCTTCACATTCTGAGCGAACTCCGGGTTTACATCTTCCAATACATGTTTGGCATATTCCTCTGGTTTGGATCGTAAATAGAGCAGTCGACCCGGAGCAATACCATCCGTACTCACGTTATCTCCAAACCTCCAGACTTTACCCTCGAAACGTGCTTTCATCATGCGATTACCTCCCGGGGATCCGTTAAATGTCCGGTCAGGGCTGAAGCGGCGGCTGTTGCCGGGCTGCTCAGATATACGAAAGCCTTTGGATTACCCATTCTCCCTTGAAAATTCCTGTTCTGAGTGGAGAGGACCACTTCGTTATCAGCGGGTATCCCTTCATGGACTCCCATACAAGGGCCACAGTTAGGAGCCAAGATCATCCCTCCTGCTTCAGCCAGAGTATGGAAGGTACCGTCTTTTAGGCATTCCAGGAAAACTTTTCTTGAATTCGGTATCACAATGAAGCGGACCCATGGCTTCACCGTCTTTCCTTTCAAGATCTTCGCAGCAATGTGCATATCCTCTGTCCGTCCATTGGTACAGCTTCCCAGAACAACCTCGTCGAGTTTAAGTCCCTTTACATTGCTGACTTTGTCCACATGATCGACATTGTGAGGTTTCGCCACCATGGGAACTAATTTGGATGCATCGATAGAGATCTTGCTCTCATAACGGGCGTCGTCATCGGCTCTGATTTCCCGAAAGTCACCCTTTCTTCCCATCGACTCCAGAAAATTCTCTGTCTCCTTATCTGTCTCCATGATCGCGACTTTTGCACCTGCCTCGACACCCATACTCGTTATGGTCACCCGGGCGTCCATACTGAGGTGACGAATGGTTTCACCCCGAAATTCGAGTGCCTTATAGATAGCCCCTTCCGAACCGATCATACCCAGTAAGTGGAGAAAAACGTCCTTTGAGTATACTCCAGGAGCAAGTTTCCCATTGACTTCAATCATAAAGCTTTGCGGGACTTTCAGCCATGTCTCCCCGGTTTTCAGTATACCCACCACGTCGGTGGAACCCATCCCTGTAGCGAATGCCCCCAAAACTCCATGGGTCGGGGTATGAGAATCGCCCGCAATAACAACATCCCCGCATTTCACATAGTTCTCCAATAAATGGGAATGGATATTCCCAGTTCCTCCCTCATGCCAATGACACCCGTGGTCTTGCGCAAAATGACGTATCAACGCCTGTTCATTAGAAATTTCTTTCACAGGGGTAGGGCCGAATTCGTTACAGAACACGATTTTCTTGGGATCAAAGACCTGGGTCCACCCTCTCTCATTCATTAGGCGAACGGCCAGGGGACCAGAGGCATCATGCAAAGCAACAACATCGACGTCCACGGCGATCGTTTCCCCTGGAGCGACATCACGCCCCATCTTCCTGCTTAGAATCTTTTCAACCAGTGTCTTTCCCACGTTGTCTCCTTCTCCGTCCAAGCATTAAGGCCAGAATCCTAGCCTACGCATTAATGAGCCTGACCACTTGTGCAATATTATTCGCCTCCTCCAGTTCCATCAGCATAGAGAGGATTTTTTCAATTTTCTGATGGGGGATTGGTTTCACAGCGTGTTTCAGACAATCCCTGAATTTTTCAGAAAGTTCTTGCTCATTCAGCGGATTTTGAGGATGGCCTCTTGCGATCTCCACACGATGATCCATTTCCTTCCCGTCCCTCATTTTAATTCTTATCCTGATCGGTCCCTCGACAGCAACGCTCTGCTCAAATTCGGGGTCAAGAACGACCTTAACCTTAGCGGCCAGTTTACCTATTTCACGATCCCTGATCGTCTTCTCTTCAAACGTATCAAGATTTATCTTCTTCCGGATGAGTGCAGTGGCTATCGTGTAAGGAATACTAAACTGGGCATCGACTAACGGGTCCGTCCGGATCTTAAAAGGGCCTCCAGCCGTGTCGATCACCCTTTGGTTTGTATAAATGGTGACCTCCTCGATTTCCCCAGCTTTTATATTTTGGTGAATCGCGAGATCCAAGGCACCATCGATCGAGGCATGGGAACAGCGGACACAGGGGTAGGGCTTTGTTCCCAAATTGGCGACCTCAAATCGTTCTCCCAGCCCGTCCTTCAGGACGTTGGCCCATTTATCGGGTTCGAATTTTCGGCTGGGGTCATGATAAAGACGGAAAAATCCCCATTCTCCCTGGATCACATTTTTTGCTCCGGTGACACCTCTTTGGGCAAAGATGGCCGAGGTGACACCGGCTTTTGTGGAAAAGGCAGGCTGCAAGCGCTTGGTCAGAGCACCATCCTGACGACCTTGCCGATTTCCCGCTGCCTGGCTATAGGCGATGCCCATAGCATTCACCATCTGTTCTTGACCCAATCCCAATATCTTGCCAGCAGCGGCCGTTGCGCCAAAGACTCCCACAGTGGCCGTATTATGCCAGCCATGGAACAGGTTGGAGGCAAGGGCCAATCGGCATGTCAGGTCCACCCCAAGGATGACAGCGGTGATCAACTCTTTACCGGTGACGCCCATTTTTTCAGCGATCGACAAGGCCGCGGGGAGGGCGGTGACATTGGCATGAGTGGCTGTTTGATCATGCGTATCGTCGTAATCGTTACTGTGAATCAAGATGCTATTTGCAAAAGCTGCGAAAGGAGCTGGAACCTTGGTACCATAGACCAAGATGCTGCTCTCTTTTTTCCCTCCCCACTCCTTTATCAAGTCCATGATCTCGGCATTCCCCGGAGCGCTCGAACCCGCCATGCCAACTCCAATGCTATCGATAATGAACTTTTTAGCGATCTTGACTACGTTCTGGGGGATATCCTCATATCGGGTATTCACTATATATTTAGCCAGATCATAGATTGCATCCATCGAATCAAGTCACTCCTTTGATATTTAGGGAATGAGGAGTTCGGCCACTTCCCGAACATCAGAAACCTTTTCCAGACTAAAAACCATCTCCTTGAGTTCAGCCACACGATGTTGATTCAGGGCCTTGCTTGCCAGGATTTGATATTTACGATTTATCTCATCGGCAGACATGGGTCTTTTGTCGCTCCCCTTGGCGGTGTCAACCCGCTCATGAAACATTTTCCCATTCCTTGTTCTTATTTCAGCAATGACGACATGACGGAACTCGGGTCCCAGCTTATCCAGTTCGGGATCGGGAATCACCTCTACCCTCCGACTATATTCTATGATCTTAGGGTCTTGCACCTTCGCTTCGGTAAACTGATTAATGAAAATATCGCCCTCGAGAGCTGTGATAGCCACGACATACTGCATGTTCATCTGAGCCGCGGTGACTCCTTCGGGTTTATACTCCCAGCTTGTATGGTGATATGTGGCTGTAGTGGCGCGGATGGTAATCTTATCTATGCTATCCGCGCTGAGATTATTTTTTTCCATGACCGCTTTAACTGCCTCATGGGCGGTATGGGTGCTGCCTCCAGCCGCATAGGGTTTGAACCCGACTCGGCTGGTCTCATAATGTTTTCCTAAGCCCGAGGTCAGTTTACTCATATCACTGACATCTGCCATGACCTTACAATATCCTCCGTATTCCGCCTCTAAAATATTCACAATGCCGGTGAAGCCCTTCTGGGCCAGTAGCGCACCATACACTCCACTTTGAGCCGCTCTTCCGGCATGCATCCGTTTTACCATTGCTGAGTATTGTGCCGCCATTAAACCTGCCGCCTGGGTTCCAGCGATACCTAAGTCGTGAGTCATTTTCTCGGTATCTAATCTAAGGATCCTCCCTGCGGCAGCCCCAGCGCCAAAGGCGCCATGGGTTCCCGTAGGATGAAAACCTCTTTGGAGATGGGATGTCCCCACACTCATTCCCACCCGAATGGCAACTTCATAACCAGCAACAATAGCCGTAAGAAGGTCCTTGCCACTGCAATGACCGATACGCTCCGCCATGGCTAATGCGGACGTAGTCGCTATCCCCCCAGGATGGACGATGGAAGTCTTGTGGAGGTCATCAAGCTCGAACGAATGGACTGCAGTTCCATTAGCCAAGGCTGCATTAGGGGCTGAGACCTTGACGTTACGCCCCCAGATGATAGATTCTTGTTTCCCACCTAATTCCTGGGCAAAGTCGGCAATAACGATTGCCCATGGCAGGGTAGAACCAAAAAGACCGCACCCAAAGGTGTCAAGAAGGCATAGCTTCATGCGCTCAATAACGGATGAAGGTATCTTTTCGTAAGTGAGTTCCGAAGCAAATTGTGCCAAAGCTCTTGTCGGTTTGTCATTCATTCTCAATGCCATCTTCTGATAAAGGGTCTTAGAAAGCGATTCTGGGTTCTACTCCAACGCGAGGTATTTTTTCTCCATCTCTTTGTATTTGGCGAGCCCTGTGATCAGGTTTCTTCCCTCAAAAGTGACAATTCGATTCAAAAAGCCTTGGGTGCTACCGGTCTCTTTTAAATGGAGAACGAGCTCTTGAATGGCCTTCGCAGCAACACAGGGTATGGAACGAGGGAAGATGACAATTCTAAACCCCATCTCTTCAAGTTCTTTCACCGTAAGCAAAGGGGTTTTCGTGCCTTCGTCCATATTGACCAGCAGGGGAGCCCTGATGGATTGGACAATGGTTTTCAATTCTTCCATGGATTGTGGGGCCTCAAAAAAAATAACATCCGCTCCCGCCTCCACATAGGCGTTGGCCCGCTGGATCGCCTCCCCGAAACCCAATACTGCCCGCGCATCGGTGCGCGCGATAATGACGAAATCTGGATCCTCTCTTGTATCTACGGCAGCTTTTATTTTGCCAACCATTTCGTTCTGCGAGACAACCTGCTTCCCTTCAAAATGTCCGCACTTCTTTGGAGTAATCTGATCCTCCAGATGAATCGCTGCTACCCCTGACCGTTCAAATTCCCTGACCGTTCTCACCACATTGAGTGCATTGCCATAGCCTGTGTCGGCATCTGCAATCACAGGCAAATGAACCGCATTGACCAGGTTTCTGGCCTGGGTGACCATTTCCGTCATGGTCAAGAGCCCAACATCAGGCTCCCCGATGAGGCTCATCGCTGCGCCCGAACCGGTCATATAGACGGCCTGGAATCCCCCTGTCTGCTCGATAATCTTGGCGGCAAAGGCATTATGAGCCCCGGGAGCCACAATGATTCCAGGCTGTTTGAGAAGTTCCCGCAATTGAGTCGTCTTTTTCATCATCATGCCTCCGATCCTTCATCTGTCTGGGATATTTTTGTAATCAATATCTGACATGAATTGAACTATCTTTTCTGTCCCTCTCCGTTTTCCTCTCTTCAGGTCAGTAATCTTACGACCGAGGCTACGTTTTCCACCTTCTCCAGATGAGCAATCAGATCGACCACCGCTTTCAAATTTTCCCGGGCGATAGGCCTAGCCAAAAGTTCGGCGCAATCCCAGAACTTTTCGATGATCTCATCTAATGTCATCGGGTTTGTTGGATCGCCTTTAGGATGATCGACTCTCTTGACATATAACTTTCCATCTTTGGTCTTGACCTGAAGGCGTGCAGCCGTACACGCCTTACCGACATCGTCGAAGCATACTTCCGGATCCAACCACGATTTCACCTTGGTGGCGAGGAATTCAAGGACGTCCTTTCTCCCTAAAGCTTCCTCGGTATAATGTTCGAAGCTCACCTTTCGGTTGATGATGGCGTTTGCGACATTGTAAGGAATGCTGAACTGGAGATCGACGGCATTCCTGGGATAGTGTCTTACACTGACCGGCTCACAGTAATGCATGCCGCCGGTGTCCACTCCGATGACAACCTCTGCAATCTGCTCGGGCTTCAGATCGTTCTCCCTGACCAAGGCCAAACTGGCCTCGATGGAGGTATGGTTTCAAACTGCACATGGAAAAGGTTTATAGCCCAATCTGACCACGTCGAAATATTTACCCAGATCTTTGGTCAAGGGTTCAGGGTCATATTGCCCTCCGTGGTATAAGGCAAAGAGGCCTGCTTCTCCTTCCAGGTTGTTGGTCGTACCGGTGTAACCCCGCTGAGCCAGATGGACTGCCAGAATTCCTCCCCGTGCAGCCAGACCGGGTTGAAGCCTTTTGGTCAAACTCCCATCATGCATACACTGTTTATTGCCGGAGGCCTGGCTGTAGGCAATGCCAAAGGCATTCAGCATCTGTCCTTCGTTGAGGCCAAGGAGCCTCCCTGCCGTGGCACAGGCACCGAAGTAACCAAACGTGCAGGTAGGATGAAATTGCGTCCACAGCTTTGCAGCCTGAGCCAGCCTGAGCTCAATATCGATCCCCATGAGGATCGCGGTGATGAACTCCTTTCCACTGACTTCCCCTACCTTCTCAGACATGGCCAGGCCCGTGGGAACGTTGACCGCCCCGACATGAACCCGTGCGATGTGATAGATGTCATCATAATCCCTGGCGTGGGCCATCTGACCATTGACCAGGGCAGCTTCAGGAGAGGGCACTTTTCCACCATGAATGAGAATACTGCTCTCCTCCCTTCCTCCCCAAAACTTGATTTGATCGATGAGCTCCCGGGTTCCCTCTGCCGATGAACCTGCCAGAGTTGTGGCAAGCGTATCCAGGATATCCATTTTGACTGCTTCCACGGCTTCAGAAGGGATGTCTTCGTAGCGTAGGGAGGGCACCATCTTCGCATAGAAGCATGAGGCATCCTCTCTTTTCCCTTCACTCTTTGGCGCTGGAGCTGGCTGGGGCTGTTGCTCGTCCTCCGATACCCAATAGCATGCGTCCTCTTTACAAACTACCTTTCCTCGCGGTCCTTTTTTCTCTTCACTGGTTCCCATCTTTACTCCTCACCTCCAGAGAGGTTTTTTATCAGTCGAGACTGACCACAACCTCATCGCCTTCAATCTGATATTGGGTGTCCATTCCCTGAGCTTTGGTAATCCTTTCCATATAACTAACCACATCACTAAACTCTTTATTCTTCTTGCTTAAAAAGCGAGGTGATGAATCCTCATTGACATAGGCTGGCAGGATGGAGACCTTTCTTATTTTCTTGTCAGAAATGATGATCTTGGCACCTATGGTCATACGGGAGTCAACCGGAAATGGATAGGCTTTATATTGGGGGTCCACCCTCCAGCTGGGATTCAATCGTTGGACCCTTGCGACCCGGTGAGGATCGTTCAGGACATGGGAAGGCAGCTCCAGGTCGAAGACGAAATTACAGAGGCTATAGAAAATCGGTTTCCCTTTGTAGATTTCAATCGCTTTTAAAATATGGGCATGATGTCCCAGAATCACATCTGCACCCGCATCCAGGGCAGCGTAACCGACCTCATTTTGGTACATAGCAATTTCAGCCTCTTTGTAGTGGATGCCCCAATGGATAGAAACCATCACAATGTCCGCCTGCCCCTTGGCCTTCTGGATATCTTTGATCATGGCTGCTTTATCCCCTGCGTGTGCAAAGGAGTGAATCAAAGCAGGTGTCCCAGGTTGGTCAGGTTCCGCCTGTTCGTATACTGTGAAACCTCTGATAGGGGCACACCCTGGCTTCTTCTCATCGGCCCAGTATCCAAAAGGAAGGATGGAACTATAGGCTAAAAAGGCCACCTTGGTCCCTTTACAATCAACGATCTGGGATCTTCTGGCCTCTTCGATGTTCTTCCCGACACCGATAAGCTCGATCCCTGTTTCCCTCATCGTATCAATGGTGTCCAAAAGGGCGTCGGCTCCAAAATCCATATGATGATTGCTTGCAAAGGAGACTACATTAAACCCTGCTTTTTTGATGGCGGGAGCATTGCGGGGATGGGCCCTTAAGGGGGTTCGTGCCTGGGGAAGGGCAATCCCCCTTTCTGAGTAATTTGTCTCGAGTTGACAGAAGGCAATATCTGCCGATTGGATTGTTGGGGTGACAGAGGCGAATGCTGAATCCGGATCTTTGCGGTTTACACAAACATCACCTACTGCCAGCACTGTAATCTTTTCTTGGTTAGCCATAAGTATCTCCTTATAATTATATTTTAACCCACCGGTTGCAAAAAACGATATCGAAAACCGGGCGGGGGTGCTGGAAAAGCCTT
>JASEIE010000479.1 GCA_030024065.1 Thermodesulfobacteriota bacterium | reverse complement strand
TTCGGGATCCGGTCCGGAACAGAAGAGGAATTTGACCTGGCGAGGAGGATGAAGTCGATCATATCCCCGGATCAGGTTTCTTTAAAATCCATAGTAAAGCGCCTCGGAAACGAACCCGTTTATATTTCTCTCGATCTTGATGTAATCGATCCAAGTCTTCTGCCGGGGGTTGGAACACCGGAACCCGGCGGCCTTACTTTCCAGGGACTGATCTCCCTTCTTAAAGTCTTTCAGCCCCTCCATGTGATTGGATTCGACATGGTCGAACTCACCCCGGATTACGATCCGACTCAAATCTCCTCGTTGACCGCTTCGGTCATCCTGAGAGAAATGATCCTTGCCTTCTGTCCTTAATTCTTTTCTACAATTTGGCAAAAGAGAGTGAAGAGCGGATGTTTCAGCTTTACCGGGTTCGATCGGAAGTGAAATTCGTTCCCCCTGAGTCACTTGGAAGGATCACAAAGAAAACGCCAATGCTTGAAGAGCGTTATCAATAATGTGTACCTTATTAAAATGAAATCTTGACTTCAGATTCCACCTACGAGTCTTCAGATATCCCAAAGTCGAACAATTAACGATTATCGGGTGAAAGCGTGCGGCTGGCCTTCTGTTAGGCAGTCCAAGTTGAATATATGAAAATCAAATCATAACTTTTGCGGGATTTTGGAAAGCGAGTATATATAGCAGATATTGAAACTTCTGCGGTAAGGGGGATCACCTCGTCCCCCTCTGCTT
>JASEIE010000478.1 GCA_030024065.1 Thermodesulfobacteriota bacterium | reverse complement strand
AGCAATTTCCAGATGGTTTCACCCCGGGCGAACGTCAGAAGGCGGTGGGCAGTAGACGGAAAGCACCGGAAAGAAAACAGCGGACAAAAAAGGGCAGTCATCGAGCATCCCTTTTTGAAGGAAAAGATCGCCATCATGGAGGAAGCGGACCGGGTCAGGGACGACTGGTTGAGGTCCAGAAGAAGTTGACCGAGATCCCAGAGGTGGAGCAGCGGGCGGATGAGAGGCAAAAAGAGCCAAAGGATCGTGCCGCAATAGGGAAGACCTTCACGGAATTGTCCGTTTCAGGGATTGTCAGGATTGGCTACCCTTATCCCGGGATTTCCGATGGGAAGATAGAAAGATGGTCAATTGATCTGGACAGTGATGATATTGGACAGATTCGAATCAAATAAATTCGATGTGATTTTTCATCTCGCTGGGTTCGATTACGCTCGATATGAGCATCAGGTTTTCGATCATTTCGCCAACCGTGACGGCGGAGTCCCTCAACAACGCCTTTTGGAATATGCTCGTCGAGATAAAACCTCACTCCGGGTTACCTCCAGTTTCTCCTTCAGCTTTGATGGATGTCGAGAGCGGGCCTTTGCTTCAACCTCTTCAGAACGTTGGATTTCTGCCTCAATCTCTTTTTTGTGATCCCAATAATAGGTCAGGGCTGCATAGACATCGGCAAGCGTCAACTGGGGAAACTGAGAAACGATTTCATCAGGGGACCAGCTGCACTTATTGTGCCAG
>JASEIE010000477.1 GCA_030024065.1 Thermodesulfobacteriota bacterium | reverse complement strand
TGCTTAAGAAACTGTCTCCCCGAAAAGGTTTAATCCCCCCTGCTTCAAGCATGACCTTCATCAAAATAAAAATAAATATCCCCGAAATGATTAAGGACAAAGAGCAAAAAAGCCAATGCCTTTTCAGGTAGTCAAAAATTTTCTCCTGTCCCATGGCGATTTCATAAATGATGATGACTCCGGGAAATACAACAGCGGAAGGTTTCGAGAGGGTGGCCAAGAGGATAAAAAAAAGGGTAAGCCCTAAAAAGATGAGTCTTCCCTTTCCCTCTTTTTCTCTTCCAACCATGTAGAGATAAAAAGCCGAAAAAAAGAAGAACCCCTGAAGCACTTCTTTCCTGGCAGCCAGCCAGGTCACCGCCTCGACATGAACCGGATGCGCTGCAAATAGAAGCGACCCAAAAAGTGCGACCCGGACATGAGAATCCGGTGAGGCTCTATTTCTCAAATGAGATGAAAGGAGGCGAAGAGTAAAAAAGACCATACAGCATGTCAGAATGTAGAAAAAGATATTTGTGAAGTGATAACCTAACGGATTGAGTTTCCAGAAGTGATAATCGATGGCATAACTGAGAACCCGAATCGGCTGGTAGGTCGCTCCTTTTTTAAGAGTAAATATGGTATGTATATTCTCCCAACTGAGACTTCGGACTTCGGAATTAGAATAGATCATGCCATCATCCCAATTCGTAAAAAGGTTATCGAGAGAGTTCAGATATAAGCCGGCACCGATTAGAAC
>JASEIE010000476.1 GCA_030024065.1 Thermodesulfobacteriota bacterium | reverse complement strand
TTCCCATCTGCTGGGTGTAGCGGGTTGTTGAAATCTTTGAGACGACTGCCGTCAGAAGGAGAACAGGAATTTTGCTCAATCCAGGATCGGCCTTGAGGTCCTTGCAGACCGCATATCCATCCTTGTCCGGCATCATCACATCGAGAACGATGAGGTCAGGATTCTCAGTTCTGGCCTTTTGCAATCCCTCAATCCCCCCATAGGCGGCAGCAACATCAAAATTCTTCGACTCCAGGATCATTGTTACTGCTTCCACCAAATCCGGATCATCATCAACAATCAAAATTTTCTTCGCCATCTTTTCCCCTCCTTTTAAAATTAATTGGAATGATGGAATGTTGGAATAATGGAAGAAATACTTTGGAACACTGGAAAGCTGGAAGGATGGAATGTTGGGTAAAAATTTCTTTTCGGTTTTAAACCCAATATTCCAAAATTCCATTATTCCAATATTCCAGTTCTTATCCATTATTCCATTCTTCCATGATTCCAATATTCCAGATGTTATGAAAGTTGCGGTCTGGGCAAAAGTCCTGCGGCCTCGGCAATCTCCTTGACCTTCTCTTCCCACTCGATCGCCATGATGTGTATCCCCCGAATCCCAGGGATCTGCTTGAGTCTCTGTATCGTCTCCACACAGATCTTGATCCCCTCTTCGGACTGCTTCTCCTTGGGCACCCCTTTTAATCTCTCAATCATCTCATCCGGCACATCCATCCCAGGAACAGAGTTCTTCATA
>JASEIE010000475.1 GCA_030024065.1 Thermodesulfobacteriota bacterium | reverse complement strand
GGAAGCAGAAAATGAACGCCAGCACATAGAGACTCGTGCATTGATTAAAATCTCCTTTTCCGAACTAGACAACCGACTCTCCAGCCTTGAGTTGCAGGTCAAAGAACTGCAAGAATGGAGAAAACAGGTTCAGGATAGGCTTCAAATTTAAAATTCCTCTTTTAGACCATTATATCTCCCCATCAATATCTTTTCCCTATCCATCAGAAAATACAGCCTCTTATTTGCTCTGAAGTAAAGAACCCCGCCTACAGGGCGGGGCTTAAAAACCTAAATTCTAAATCCAAAACCGAGATCCCGAAACAAGTTCGGGATGACAAAAAGACCAGAACCAAACCCTCTTGTGCTGAGGATGGTAGAAATAGAAAGCATCAGCTCCTTATTTAGGGCGGGGTCAAACCCCTGCCCTTTCTAACGGGGTTTACTCGCCCTCAATCTTAATTTCAATCTTATTGGGTTTCTCGCAATAGGAGGAAGAATCTGTTGAGAAGAAATAGGTTTAACAACTCTTGACAATGATATCAGTAATGGTACTATATTAATGTGGCTAAAATAGATGATATACTTGCACAAATTAAGCAAAATCCAAGAGATGTTCGATTCAGTGATTTATGCAAAGTATGTGATCATTTTTTTGGGGAGCCTCGCCAAAGTGGGAGCAGTCATCGAATTTACAAAACCCCGTGGCAGGGTGATCCTCGAATAAATATCCAGAACCATAAAGGAAAGGCCAAGGCATATCAGGTG
>JASEIE010000474.1 GCA_030024065.1 Thermodesulfobacteriota bacterium | reverse complement strand
TCTGGGATCTTCGTGCCTTGAGCCTTTGTTCTGAACCCGAAGCAAGTTTTTTTAACTCCTCAATGATGCTCTTAAGTTCTTCGGGATTATTTTGGGCATTTCGAAGGTGTTCAGGGAGTTTTTCCCAATATGTCCAATGAGCTCCTGTGAACTGCTTTACTGATAAGCCATACTGAGCCGTGTAATAGTACAAATGCTGAAGTACTGCGATGGGTGCCCGGTGTATTGGCCGCTTTTTGAATGTGATCTTCATTTTGACCAGTTCTCCCGAAGTTTTATGAAGGACCTAACGGTGCGGCTCACCGGGAGCCGGATTTATCGGCGATCCGGTGGAGCCGCTTGTTGGAGCATTCATTTCCTTTTGTCACAGACCAGTTGATAACAACGAATCTCAACCTGTGGCAGAATCTGACGACAAGCTTCGTGCCATTTTTCCTGAGAGTGATGGACCCGATCTTTGCCCTTTGCCTCCGCAAAGAACCAGTGCCCATTCTTGGCATTCCAATAGAAAAGATCGGGTTCACCCGCGATAGTTTTGAACCCTTGGTGTATGATGTATTCCTGGAGTCGAAGGAAATGACTCTCACCCATCCATTTCTTCATAATTGTCCAATAGCGAAGTGTTCTTTCCTGGTTGATTGATCGAGGAGAGATGTTGGCGATCTTGTACCAGGTGATCGAGCGAATGTTGTTGTGCTTACGGAGAAGGTACATCAATGCATATTGAGCAAAGAGATCGAGTGTCCCGATTC
>JASEIE010000473.1 GCA_030024065.1 Thermodesulfobacteriota bacterium | reverse complement strand
TCCTAAGGGTCATTCAATACGAGCACAAAAGGGTCATCTTTGGTGAGCGGTGAGGAAGCAGCCGGTCTTTCTCCTGAGGGCCTCCTGGCAGGGCTTAAAGAAGAACGAGAAAAGCAATATCAAGAGACTTATGGGGAAAAAAGTCGTTAAGGTTTTCCTCGATTCAAACGTGATTCTCTCAGGCCTCCTCTCGGAGAGGGGAGCGCCGCGCATCCTTCTCGATCTGTTAAACCTTAAACTTCCCTTCCTTGAAGCCTCAACAGGGAGATATAATCTGATCGAGATAGAACGAAATTTAAAGAATAGGATGCCCAGTGTCTGGTCTGTTTACGAAAGATATCTTCCACAACTGAATCTCACAATTATTCCTCTGCCACAATCAGAAGAACTCAGAGAATTTTCCGGAAAGATTGCCGACAAGGATATTCCGGTCCTTGTATCAGCCATACAGGGGAAAGTAGATTTATTGGTTACGGGGGATAAAAAGCATTTTGAAAAACTTAAAGGAATAGAAAAATACCATCTCAGAATCGTATCTCCTTCAGAATTGGTTGACTCAATTCTTCCTGAAATTCTTAAAGAATACGAAGGAAAAAGCGAATGAGGGCTAAATCTCCTGACACCTTAGGCTTTACGGATTACGTTATGCTCTATGATTTAGGGAGATGGCGCAGGATAGGTTGGAAGAATGTGTGTGGAGCCTCCATGGGAAAGGTTCGAGACATTCAAAAGCCGAATGGGAGGCGACATCCCGG
>JASEIE010000472.1 GCA_030024065.1 Thermodesulfobacteriota bacterium | reverse complement strand
TGTTAGAGCATACAAGGAAAATGACAGGATTATTCTGGAGCCTATGGTGGAGATTCCGGCGCGGGAGGTATGGCTTTACGAAAATGAGGCCGCTTTAAAAAAGGTTAAGGCAGGACTATCTCAGAAGGGGACAATTAAACGCGGTTCATTTGCAAAGTACGCAAAATAGAGCCCTATGTTTGAACTTATTTTTACTCCGCAGGCCGATGAAGATTTAAGGGAGATCGAAAACAATCCCGCCAAAAAGAATATTCTAAAAGCAGTAAGAAAAACACTCGGTTTCATGGAAACCAACCTGAGACATCCTTCCTTAAACACCCATGAGTTTACTTCGTTGAAGGGGCCAAAGGGAGAGAAGGTTTTCGAAGCCTACGCCCAACAAAGCACGCCATCAGCATATCGGGTTTTCTGGTATTACGGTCCTCGACGCAAACAAATCACCATTGTTGCTATTACGCCCCATCCATAGAAATGGAATTTAACCTTTTGTGATTGCCTTATCCTAATTTCTGTCAATACCGAATTACCGATGCCTGGCACCAATTTGATTACTCGACAAACCCTCTATTGCCGTTCTTCCCTTCGTGAACATGAGCAGTGACCCTGAGCAAGAGTTTTTCAGTGACGGCTTGACCGAGGAGATCATTACGACCCTCTCACAAAATCCCCATCTCTTTGTGATCGCACGCAGCTCCACCTTCACCTATAAAGGGAAATCCATCCGCGTTAATAAAGTGGCAGAGGAGTTGGGGGTGCG
>JASEIE010000471.1 GCA_030024065.1 Thermodesulfobacteriota bacterium | reverse complement strand
GGGTAAGGGCATAGAGTGAATGGTCCAAGCCGATTGTATGAATTCCTTTTGAACTTAATACGTTGAGGTTTGATCCTACACCACAACCCATATCGATCGCCAATTCTTTCGATGAAATATTAATAGAAGTTAAGAGATATTCAAGAAGTTTTCTTCTAACAGTGAACCACCAGTGGAAGCTTTCAACCTGCCATTCGATGTCGTAATTCGTCTCCCTAAGTTTGAAGTCAGTCATTAATTTATGGATTGTAAATTGTGAGATTATCAATTAAAATTGTTCACCTCGTTAGAAATAATGCCCTGCTGTTTTGCAGCGGGGTTAGATTTTCGAATAATTCCGGCGGGGTTTAATGCCCCGATAGAATTTCTAACGGGGTTAACATTATTTCACAAACTTGATTTGATTGCAAATTTCGATCCAACTTCTTTTTTAAACTACTTCATAGAAATCGGATTTTGGGTATGCCTGATAAAGATAGAACCATAAAAGATTTTGGAAAACAATGGCTTCGATACTCTGACAATGAGGGGTATTATGGTTCTCTTGAATTGTTCTCAGATATGCTTTCTCCTTTTTTAAAAATAGACGAATTGAAGAATTGCAGGGTTGCAGAAATCGGAAGCGGGACGGGCAGGATTGTCAATATGTTGCTCGAATCCGGCGTTCAGCATATTGTTGCTATAGAGCCGTCCAATGCATTCGAGGTTATAGTTCGTAATATTCGAAATTCTGAAAAGGTGACCTGTTTAAAAATCCCCGGAGATCAATTACCTGCTGATGGAGATTT
>JASEIE010000470.1 GCA_030024065.1 Thermodesulfobacteriota bacterium | reverse complement strand
CCTTTTTGAAAAAATTCCTTTTTTTTCGGCAGGGCTATGGAGAATTTGTTCCATATTAAGGTCGCGGGGAAAGGGGATGGGAGAGCGTGAGAAGTAGAGGGCGAAGCCTTTTTGATCCACAACCACCTTCCCCTGGTTGGGATTGAGCCAGTCCTTCACATCCTCAATCCTTGTCATCAAGGTGGACATATCCAGGCTCTCATCTTTCAGAAGGGGGCGGATGGCTTTGTCAATAATAAAACCTTTTATCAGAGGTTCATCTCCCTGGACATTAACGATGATCTCGGATCTGAGTTTTCGTGCCACCTCCGCCACCCGGTCGGTTCCGGTAGGATGATCCGGAGAGGTCATTACAGCTCTTCCGCCAAACTTCTGGACCGCCTCCAGAATTCTCTGGTCATCGGTGGCGACAATGACTTCCTTGATTAATTTCGACTGACACACCCCTTCGTAGACCCACTGAATCATCGGCTTGCCGAGAATATCGACAAGGGGTTTCCCCTCGAACCGCGTCGAGCCATATCGCGCAGGAATAATTGCAGTGATCTTCATAAGAGTCTTCGGTAGCCGCAGGCTTTAGCCTGCGTTTAATCGTTATATGGTTTCATTAAATCAAATTAGCAGAGAACTGTCAACCTTTCCTTCTTTCCCCTCGCCCCTTGCGGGAGAGGGTTAGGGTGAGGGGGAGTATTAAGAAATGCAATTGCGATGAGCGGAGCGGCTAAGATGTTTGTTTTAAAAATACAGAGAGCTCTGAAAAACTACTCTTCGCTCTCTGATTACACGGATTTCAAAAAAAT
>JASEIE010000046.1 GCA_030024065.1 Thermodesulfobacteriota bacterium | reverse complement strand
TCCTCTGTAATCACTGGCTGTTTAGGCCGATGATATTTGTCCTTAAGGCCTTCCTCAATTCCCATGGCCAAGGATTTCTCCATCCATTTGTAAATCGTCGGCCTACTCACGTGAGTCATCTTTTCAATCTCGGTAATGGGCATGCCTTCTGAATATCTCAGTAAAATATGAGCCCGTTGGACTTCTCGAATGGGGGCTTTTCGTGATTGCACGGTCTTTTTTAAATCTTCTTGTTGTTCTTTGCTCAAAATCAACTTGGCTTTCTGGGTCTTCCGTGGCATAGGGGTTTCCTCCTTTGGTTTTAGAAACCTTAATACCACAAAGAAGTTTATATGTAAATATATTTATGAAACCTTATACTAGGTGTGAGCCTTTTGGAGCCTTTCCGCAATCCAGACTTTGATAATCGATTGTCTGGTTACTCCGAGTCGGCGGGCTTTTTTATCCAAGGACTGGATCATCCATGGTGGTTTTCCATTTTGGAACAGCCCCATGAGGTGGTGTTGGAGGCCTGTCGGAATTGGCATAGGAAAACCAAGAATAATCAAGCTTTGGCTTTGGTTAAGAAAAATCCAGTGAAGGAAACTCTCAAAGCGTATTTGACAGCAATTTTATTTGAGATATTCCCTTAAATCCACTTTGGTCCATATGTTCTTTGGTGGTTCCGCCACTTCAGGAAAAGAGGGATTTAAAGGCTTAGTGGCATCTATACCCAGTCTCGTGCTAAGAAGGTGATTTTCCATGTCAATTGAGTGCCACGGGGGGTAACCAGTCGGATCCACCCTCGATATGTATGAGCCAGGAACGAAAAAGAACGAATGGTCCGCCTGGGTTCTCGTCATCACAGCCCAGATGACCTTTCTGTCATCGAAGATATCTACATCCTCATCCACTACGATTGCGCACTTGAACCTGTAAGCGCCGAGAGCTGCAAGAGCGGTATTAACCCCTAATCCTTCGATGTCCTTTTTTATCTGAATATACACCAAGTTACTCGAGCCGGAGACAGGGACGTGAACGGCCTTAACTTGTGGTATCAGCTGTTTTAATTGTGAGAGAACCACTCCTTCCATCCCAAGAGAGAATAGGACTAGATGTTCAGGACCTACGCTAAAAATGTCGTGATATATAGCATCGAATCTGTGCGTGATCGCCGTGACCTCGAACACACGGGCCCTTTTCGGAGGTGCATAGTATAGCCAATAGTCCCCGAAGGGGCCATCAAGCTCCCATGAGTTGGTCTTAATCTTTCCCTCTATTACGATCTCAGCATCAGCAGGGACGAATACGTTGACCGTTTCACAAGGGACGACCTCCACAGCCTCATGGAGCAGCCCACCCATCATTTCGAGCTCGAAATCGGATAGCTGTCCTCGTTCCTGTGAAGCCATTGCCATCGTTGGATGGTGGCCTATGACGATTGCTGCGTCTATGTCCTCCTTTCGTTCTTCGGCCTGAAGTGTGATTTCCGATGCATGGGAGAGCGGTGCCAAGTTCATGGTGAGTTTTTTGGGGGAAAGATATCGGTTGCGGTAGATGCCCGCATTCTGATAGCCCGATACAGGATCCCTAATGACCGTCACTCCAGACGTTATGTAAGGACCAGCGTCCTTCTCACAATGGGTCATGATAGGAAGTATCCGTAGGTCTGCTTTTTCATCCTTCAAGACAACTTCCTTTACAGGGCCGGACACAACAATCTTTGGCTTGATCCGGTTCTTTTGCGCCTCGGCAAATCTGGCCGGGATATCTTCTGGGACCGTCTCCAATGCTAAGGAAAGATGCCGTTTTGTGGCGAAAATGTTAGTGACAATGCGCATGTCATGGTCCCTAATCCTCTCGAAGAACATAATCGGAAGCTTACCCTCGGCTTCAAGTTTCTTTTGAATAGAAGAGATTTCCCATTTGGGACTCACTTCTTTCTTTATCCGGAGGAAAAGTTCCGGTATTCTCTCTTCGACTGTTTTGAGAAAATACCTTAAATCCTTCTTCATCGCGATACCCCTTTATGGAATCTCCATTTGAGTCGGGAAATTCAAGATATCTATCAATTGCTGGCCGCTTACTTCTACAGGTTTGCATCATTGCTGTTATCCTACTGTAGGGGGTAAATCGTGAGTAGACAACCAGGTCTACAGAGATAGAGAGGTTCCCTATCTTTTTCGCCTAGAAGGACGCCACTTTAGCAATATTCTTTCCAGCAACACCACCACGCCGATTGCTAAAGTTGAAAACAAGGAAATGGACATCAGGCATGCGAAGACCAATGGGGCATCTAGATTGAACTGTGCTGACAGTATCAGATATCCAATACCTCTGTTCCCCCCTATAAATTCTCCCACAATAGAACCTACTAAAGCCAGCGGGAAGGCTACCTTCAACGCGTCAATGATATAAGGAACAGCATTCATTAACCTCACTTTTCTGAAAATTCGCAACTCCGTTCCGCCAGTCAGTTTTGCTAGGTCCAAGATGTCTGGCTCAATCTCGCCCAAGCCTGTAGCTGAATTCACGAAAACTGGGAACAGCCCAAGGAGGAAAGCCAATAACACTTTGGACTCCACGCCCAAGCCAAACCAGATTACGAAAAGAGGAGCAATGGCGATCTTTGGTATACTATTAAAAGCCGCTAAGACGGGCAAGGTAATTGCCTTCACGGGTTTGATGTAAATGACGCACAGTGCCAGCAAGACACCTACGAAAAGAGACAATATGAGTCCAGCGACGGTGGTTGCAGCAGTAAAACTCAGATGGTGTACCTGAATGAAAAAGGTGTGCCAAAATTTGAGCACGATGACAGACGGTACAGGAAGGATGTATTCTGCTATTCCAGCGAAGCCTGTGCCATACTCCCAGATTCCGATAATAACAGCAAGGCCTAAAACCACATTCGTAACATTATGCATGCGCATGCGCTTCCATGTCATTTTTGAGTCCCCTTCATTCTACCCATTTGGCTTCTATATTTTCACGAACAACTTCTGCGAGTTCCACAAACCTCTGGTCTCTGAGCGTCTTCTGATCTCGGGGACGTGGAAGATCGACTTTGATGATAGCCTTCGCTGTCCCAGGCCTTGCTGTCATAACGATGACGGTATCCGATAATAATATTGCTTCAGTGATGCTATGGGTTACGAACAATACCGTGTTCTTACTCACACTCCATATCCTCTGGAGCTCGAAGCCCATCTTTTCTCGAGTGATTATGTCCAGGGCCCCAAAAGGCTCGTCCATAAGAAGGAGGGAAGGGTTAAGGAGTAATGCTCTGCAGATGGCTGCTCTTTGTTGCATTCCACCTGAAAGTTCATGAGGATATCTCCTTTCAAAACCATCAAGGCCTGCAAGTTTGATCAGATCAAATGCCCTATGGCGGTATTCGCGTGGATTCTTGCCAGCCATTTCTGCAGTGAAAAGGATGTTGTCGATGGTACTCCTCCACGGCAGTAGGACTGGTGACTGAAACACCATTCCTGCATTCCCGATCGGTCCTCTGACTTCATTCCCATACATGTACACCTTGCCGGCGGTAGGCAATATAAGACCTGCGATTATCCTCAACGTGGTAGATTTGCCACAGCCACTCGGCCCCACCAGCGTGACAAATTCATTCTTCCTAACCTCAAATGATAGGTTTTCGACCGCTCCTACCGTCTCAAAGGTCTTGGTCAAACAGTCCACTTTGATTACCATGTTGGCACTCACCTTATTGTCCCCCTCTTGTAACACGTTTATGGATCATCAAAATTTTTTGTTCTCTTTTGCAAGACCCTACGATAACCGGCCCTCACAGCAAGGCTACTGGAGGACCGGTAAGGTTGAGGATGGTTTAAATACTACCACCAATTTTTCAATGCATCAACGGGTGATGAAACCGCTCGCATAGAAGTCGCTCGGTTTCAACGTCACCTCCATCTTGAAGGCCTCCTTCACCAGTTCGGCTATTCGCTGGAGCCTATCCGTTGTGGCGATTCCGTACCCTTTCTCCCTGACATAAGCTGTGTTAATCGCCTTAATGGACTGCCGCCACTGGGTGAGCGTGGTGCTGTAGTCCAGGATGGGGTTGTATCTTACCATAATCCGAGCGGTCTCCTCAGGATGCTCCATAGAATACTTTACGGCCTTTGCTGTCGCTGAGAAGAATGCCTTCACTTCATCAGGGTGTTTGGCTATTTTGTCGGCTGTAGTTACCAAAAAGTAGCCGCAGACATCATAGCCCCAGTCAGCGTACGAAGAGAAGTAGATATCCTTGCCCATTGGGGTGGCCACCCTCATCAGCGCCGGGACGTCGCCGTCAATGCTGGCTGTAAAGAGGTCCACCTTATCTTCCAGTAAAAGGGCAAAGTAGGTTCCTGGGTCAGCGGCTAGCCATTTAAATTGTGAGGGATCGATGCCTTTCATGTTGAATATGATCGGCAGTATTACCCTGGCGCTGTCGGTCAGAGATGCCGCTATTGTCTTGCCAGCGAGGGATTCTGGCGTTGGGTAAGGCTTCAATGAAGCCAGCCCCATGGTAGTTTTGTCCATGAAGATCCCGAAGCCCCTGACCTTGGCTCCCTTGGCGACGGCTTGAACGACTACGGTAGGATCCGCCATACCGTAGTCTACCTTCCCGCCTTCCAAAGCCGAAACAACGAATCCACTACCCGTAGCAGGAGAGATGTGGATGTCGAAGCCCGCCTCCTTGTAGAAGCCTTTGTCCAAACCTACAAAATAAGGTGAATGTCGGCCATGGAAAACATAATTGGTTAAGAAGAGGACCTTCTTCAAAGGTTTCTCGGCCGAAAAAACCAAGCTGTAGCTAAAGTTAATACTAAATACCAATAACCCTATTAAAACCCATTTCCCAGTCGTTCTCATTTTCACTAACCTCCTTTAAAATATTTTTATGTGATATCTGCTGAACTCGTTCAGACACATATGAGTTCGAATGAGTTCGAACAGCGGTTTCGCACTGAAGAAGCATGCATCGAATATTTGTTCAAGTTTCGCTGGCCCGAGGGGTTTCGATGCCCGCGCTGCGGACACCCGGAAGCCTGGCCCATGAAGCGAGAGCTGTACCGCTGTGTCCGTTGTCGCCACGAAACCTCCGTTACAGCCGGTACGATATTCCAAGACACCCGGAAGCCTCTGCGGCTTTGGTTTCGTGCTATGTGGCACCTGACGAGTCAAAAATATGGAGCCAATGCGCTCGGATTGCAACGCGTTCTGGATTTGGGCTGCTATGAGACTGCCTGGACGTGGCTGCACAAGCTCCGTCGTGCTATGGTGTGACCGGGACGAAAGCGGCTCTCGGGGACGGTTCAAGTAGATGAGATCTACATAGGTGGAGAGAAACCAGGGAAGCGGGGTAGAGGGGCAGCGGGCAAGGCGTTGGTTGTTGTCATGGTAGAGGTCAAAGAAGGTAAGATCGGACGGATTCGGCTCAGGCGTGTACCGAATGCCTCTGGTCCCAGCTTGGAAGGTGCCGTTAGAGAGGGTGTCGAGCCGGGCAGCACCGTCCACACGGACGGGTGGGGAGGCTACAGCGGATTGTTTGAACTTGGCTATGCCCACGAAGTTGTCCGCAAAGAAGCTGCCGTCGGGAGGAACTTGTTGCCCAAGGTAAACCGCGTTGTTGCATTGCTCAAGCGTTGGTTGTTGGAAACCTATCAAGGCGGTGTCCACCTCTCTCGCCTAGATTACTATCTTGACGAATACACCTTCCAGTTCAACCGGAGGACTTCACGTTCGCGCGGGAAGCTTTTCTACCGTTTGGTGGAGCAGGCAGTAGTCATCGAGCCGTTGCCTGGCCACAACATCCGTGGAGGATCTACAACCCCATGAACGACAAACTATTGACACAGGGGGAGTCAAGCAGATACCCCGTTATATTTTTTTAGCAAGCTGTCTAAAAACCTTTTCTCCGGAGGCGAAATCACCGGCCATCAATTCTCTCCAACATCTTAACTTGACATTGTCACATTTGAAAAAATAAACGAATTTTTCAAGCACATACAAGTTTAAAAAGAACTTTTCAGCTTAAAAAACTACCATTCCCCTTTAAACTTCCATGAATATCACCTTCTTTAAGAGACCTTCGCTGACTTCTGATAATAATGCTACCTTCCCCCCCAAAAAAGTAAAGAGTTTTTTCCAAAATTCTAAAAAGTAAACAACCCCGCAGCAGAGCTGTGGGGCATTTAAAATATATGTCCGTAATCAAATTTTTTTTAGGCCATATTTTACTTGAACAGTTGATGTTCAAAGGAAGGTTTTGGGTTTAGGGTTAGGTGACAACTGCCAAGACATCGTGGACTCCAAGATCTCATTGAGACCGGGTCTGGGCTGTTATAAAAGTTTTGAGCGTTTTATCTTAATCATATTTATATTCTTCAACCTGGTTTTTATCCAGGAAAAGCTTTAACTTTTATTCTTTAACATCGACAGTAGCCACAACGTATTCATATTGGGTCTCAGGTGGAGCCGGGAAGAACTCGCCGAAAATGTTGAGTTTAAGATAACAGGGGCCAACCAAGTCAATCTGATGGGTCTGGTTGGGCACGAGCGTTGGAAGCTCGGGACAGGGCTTACCTTTCGGCTCATACCGCCCCGTGCGGCGACGGGTTAAGCTGTGACGGCTGAGGATGCGGTTAATGGTACGTAATGAGGGGACCGGTTGTACCTGCATATCCTCCAGTTCCCAGAGGATCGCCTGATCACCGCAGAAGAGACCTTTATTGTAGAGACTGAGTCGCACCATCTTGACGATCTCTTCTATCTCTTCGGTGGTCTGGTGGGGGCTGATGCGAGGTCGTATCGACCGTGGCAATCTCATTGGAAATGACGGGATTGTTTCTCTTTCGCTCGCAATGACAATTTTCTAAATTGGAATTTTGGTGGGAGGGCAATGGTTGAGGCAAAAGGCGTGTGAATACTTTTTATTAACTCCAAACTCCGAACTTTATTTTATCATCCTCTTCTCCCGCCAGAGCCGATCGAACTCCCTCTGGTATGAAGTCACGACTTCGCTTTCCTGGATAATCAAAACACTCTCATAATCTCTTCTTGCAGAGGCTTCTGACCAGTCATAGGACCCAGTGATGACCTTCTTTCCATCGAGGATGGCGAAGCGATGGTTCATCGCTCCCTTCTCCTTTCCACCGAGGACCTTGACCGGGATTCCCTGCCGGATCAGAAAATTGATCTTTGAAGTTTTCATCTTGGCCTGTCTCGCATCGGCGACGATTCTCACTCTAACGCCACGCTGTTTAACTTTGATCAAGACTTGCGCCAGGTCGATGGAGGTGATCTCGTGGAGGGCAAGGTCAAAGGTCTCAGAAACGGATTCCATCTCCTTGAGAAGGGATTCTTTGATATCCCCTTCCGCAGAAAAGAGGGCTTCGATCTCTGCGGTCGCGGGAGATTCGAGGAAGGGCCAGGATAAAAAGAGGAGGATGAGAATGAACCTCTTCATCTCTTTCCAGGGCTGATCATATTGCTCGCTTTATATAGAAAATAGGTGGCCACTCCGTTAAAGACGATCAGGACGGAGATCGCCAGCCATAGAGGTCCGTGAAGGTAAAGGAAGTAAGAGAGGGTGAAACTTGCCAGAATGAAGAGGCTCCCCAGGATATAGATGACATATTGTTTCCACTTAAAATATTCCTTGATCTCTTTTAGCCCGTCCATGAAATAAAGGATGAACAGGATCAGGGCGATCAGGACAAAAGAGAAGAGGACAAAGTGAAGGAAGCTCGAATCGATTGATTGTAGCTCGTAGGAATAAGAACCCATCGCTTTAACCTTATAAAATAGATTCACCCCCCCCTCGCCCCCCTTTGCTAAAGGGGGGGGGAGGGGGGATTATCTATTCTTGCTTCAGTCTTTCATATAAACTGCCGTAAAGTCAAGATGAAAATGTCGTTCCGGACTCCATCGTCTCGGAGACGACTTTTAACACCTGATTGAAATCAAAGGGTTTGGATAATAAAAAATCGAGGCCACATTCCTCCATTTTGCTCTGACTTACCTCTATGCCCCATCCTGTAATCATCCCCACCGGCGTGTATGGATTCATCTTTTTTATTTTCTGGCATACCTCCCAGCCTGACATACCCGGCATCCCGAGATCGGTCAGGACCATATCAAACTCTAGTTCATTAAACAGCCGGATCCCCTCCTCACCATTCTTTGCCACGGTGACCTGATGGTTCACCTTGGAAAGCATCTGGGCAAGGACATCTCTCACCGTTTCTTCATCCTCAATGACCAGGATCCGGGCGCTCTTCCCTTTCTTAATTGTGGAATCAGGGATCGCCTCTTCTCCGCTCCCCAGGTTGATGGGAAGAACGATCGTGAAGGTTGTTCCATTTCCGACCTTGCTTTCGACTTCAATCTCTCCTCTGAACCGCTTGATGATGCCGTAGGACATGCTTAATCCGAGACCGGTATTCGTAAAAGGCTTTGTCGTGAAGAAGGGCTCAAATATCTTCTTTCTGACCTCCTCGGTCATTCCAGCGCCTGTATCCGCGATCTGGATATAAACTTCCCCTCCTTTCTGAAAGGTCCGGACATCGACTTTTCCTCCTTCCGGCATGGCCTCAATGGCATTGAAAATCATATTGGTAATGACCTCCCTCATCTCAGAGGCATTCCCTCCTATAGGAGAAACCTCCCCCAGATTTAAAACCATTTCGATCTGGATTCCCCTGCCCTGGGCATCATCCTTCCATCTGGGTTTAGTGATCTCAGCGGCATCTTTGACGATCGAGTTAATATCGATCTTGAATAGTTCCTGCCGGGTTCTCTTCCTGGTGAACTCCTGGAGCCGTTTGACGGTCTGTGCCGCATCTCTGGCAACCTTTTCGATGGTCCTGAGAGATTCTTTTGCCTCCTCATCCTGAGCGGTGATCAGCATCAACTGGGCATTTCCGAGGATCGCTGCCAGGGCATTATTGAAATCGTGAGCCACACCACTCGCCATCTCGCCCAGGGATCGTAGTTTTTCAGACTGAAACAATTGCTCTTCCATCTTCTTCTTTTCAGTGATATCTCTCATGATGGCGATGAAGTTCAATGTTCCTTCGGAATCTCTCATCTCCTTGTTACTCATCTCTATATTTCTAACCTCTCCGTCTTTCCTGAGGGCATTGAATTCAAAGTGGGGTGAATTCTCTTCCTTCCTCACCCACTTAACATATCGATCGACTACAAATTGTCTGGATTCTTCAGCCAGAATATTTCGAAAATCCATTTCTTCCAGTTCCTCTTTCGTATAGCCCAGAATTTCTGCCAACCTGTTGTTCGTATATTTGAATTTGAAATCCGTTCCCACCACTGCGATCCCATCAAGGGCCCCCTCAACCACGGTCCTGTATTTTTCTTCCGATTTCTTGATCTCGTCGAGCAAAAGAGCATTCTGGATAGAGATGGCCAATCCAGGAGCAATCTGTTGTAATAAACTGAGCTGTGTCGGTAAAAAGTGGTGGGTCGGCTTACTCCCGAAGTTCATGGTGCCGAAGATCTTTCCTTTATACTCCAATGGAAAAACCAGTATAGAATGAATTCCCTCTTCCAGTAATTTTTCACTGATCCAGGAATCATTCTGTTTTTCGGTGTCTGAGACAATGACGGGAAGACCTGTTTTCATCGCTTTTTCAGAAGGGGTTCCTTTCAAAGTGTAGGTGACGCCTTCCATCAACTCTTGAGAATCATAATCTTTTTCCAATGCAAAATGCCGAAGATCTCCCCTTTCCTCATTCAGGAGTGTGATGGTCATCCTTTCGGAATCCAGCGCTTTCTTCAGTTCAGAATGGACGGCCTTGAACACCTGCCTCACATCGAGGCTGGAGGCAAGGATTTTGTTGATATTGCTGATCACCTCTTTTTCCTTCTCTATCCGTTTCTGTTCTGTAACATCCCTGATAGACTCAACCACAGCAACCACCTCTCCATTTTCATCTAAAATGGGAAAGGTGGAAAACTGGGCCATACCTTTAAATAGTTTGCTCCCTCTTTCTACAAGAGCCGGTCTTCCTGTGAGGAATGTATCCGATACTGCACACTTTTCGCAGGGACCCTCTCGATGGTATAAAACTTCATAACATCTCTTGCCAATCACCTCCTCGGGCTTCATCCCATAACGTTCAAACACTGCCTTATTGGCACGAAGGATTCGATAATCCTTGTCCTTAATGGAAATGAGGTCGGTCACCGAGTCGAAAGTCGCTTCCCATTCTGATTTGGCTTTTTCAACAAAGGAAAAAAGCTTGGCATTTTCAATCGCCAGTCCAATCTGGCTTCCAATGCTTTCCAGTAAATGGATATCCCTTTGGTTAAGAGTGCGGTGGAAACGACTCGTTAAGGTGATGGCACCTACGGCTTTTTCTTTACCCAGAAGGGGAATGCTAACTATTGACTGAATCCCCTCCTTCTTAAAAAATGGAAGCCTCTGGGAAAAAGGATATTTATCGATCGATAGGATTACCGTTTGCTTTAATCTAACGGCTTCACCCGTAATCCCTCCGCCGATTCCTTGAATTTTCAAATTTTCAATAAATTCGGGGGAGTACCCTTTAAGAAATCTATCTTCGAAGGTCTCACCGTCTTCCCGAAGGAGATAAGTACCTCCCATCTCAAAACCTGTTAATTTAAGCATTTTGTCCAGTGCAAGGGATAAAACAGCATTTAAATCCAAGGATCGGTTTATCAAATTACTCAGCTCGTGGAGGGTCTGGAGTTCCTCCGCCCTTCGAAGGAGTTCTTCTTCCATGATCTTCCGATTGGAGATATCTTTGATGGTTCCTTCATAACTGATGATTTTACCCGAATCGTCTCTTCTGGCATTGGCTGTAATCAAGATATTTATTAGGGTCCCATCTTTTCTTTTCAGTTTGACCTCAAAATCCTTAACAAACCACTCTTTTCTAATTTCATTTCGAAATTTCTTTCGATCCTCGGGGTTAAAAAAAGTATCTCTCACATAAACTTGCATCATCTCTTCCTTGCTTGCATAACCAAATAAATCCACCCCTGCTTGATTGACATCGATGATCTTTCCTTCAACGGATGTTATATAAACCATATCCTTCGATTCTTCGAAGATCCTCCGGTATTTCTCCTCGGCCTCTTTGATAGCTTCATGAGAATGCTTTAAATCGTGAATCATCTGATTGAAGGACCCTGTCAGAAACCCGACCTCGTCCTTCTGGGTGGTTTTAATATGAACATCTAAATTCCCTTGAGAGACCCTGGCCATCTCGCCGGACAGTCGCCTGATAGGAACGGTCAGTCTTCTCGTTAAGATGAGGCTGATGATTATGGCAAACCCCAATGTGATCAGAATCCACTGGAAGGCGGTGCGTGCCACCTGTTGCAGTGGCTTGTAGGCTTCCACCACGGGCACCTGAATAATCACCCCCCAACCCCATTTGTGGATAGGTCTGTAGATCGCCAAAAATTTTTCACCCCGTGAATCTACAAACTCTAAATTCCCTTCTTTTCCGTCAAGGACCTTTTTGACCATTGGAAGGTGTTTTACATTTAGTCTTGACAAAGCGCTGTTGATATCAGTATGGGCAATGAGTGTCCCATGATCGTCCACCACATAAGTCACTCCCTTTTTGTCAGTCAGGGGTTTCGGAATTAAATTCCAGAGATAGGGGAACGTAATCCTTCCGCTCAATACATTCTTCAGTTCCCCATTGGATTCTTTGACGGGGACCGCAATGATCATGGAAGGTACGACATCTTTATCGAGGCTAAACTCACCCCAATAAACTCCCCCTGATAAAACAACTTCAAACAACTCGCTCTTTGAACGGTCTTCCAGACCCAATGAACCTTCGAATTTATATTTTGAAACTTTTATTGTCTCCCTTCCTTTTCTATCCAAGAGGGTCAATTCTAATAAATGGTTATTTTGATAAAGGAGATTTTCCAAATGTTCCTTCTGATAGGATGGCCCCCCTTTTATAAAGCCTTCGTTCATTGTCAGCAAAAAGAGACCCAATAAGACGTTCTCAAAAAAGGCCTCTGTCTTTTCCACTACCATGTTGGCCTTCATCTTTTCAATTTCAATGATCGATTTCTTCAAATCTCCTTGATAGATTTGAATAATTTGATACCCTGCGATGGCCAGCGGGAGGATAGCCAGTAGAATGGAAAAAACCATCCATTTGATTGTCAGACTTTTTCTAATCCACCTGATCATCAACTCACTTCTCCTTTTAAGAAACGGGTTAACTCAGATTGGAGGATCCTCCACCCCTTCCCTGCCTTGATAGCCTTGATCCTGCCGACCCGGATATATTTAAGGAAGGTAGGTTTTGAAATTTTCAAATATTCGATCGCATCCCCTGTCGTTAATACTTCATCCTTTTCCATAGTAGACATCGAATTGCCCCCATTTTTTTGGATTTTTCCAATTTATAGCAAAATATGTGCCAAAGGAATCAAGGTCTTTTTGATAACTTGTAACCATTCGACTTTTATAGGCTAAATGTTTTTTAGGTAAGAGGCGGTAAAGTCAGGGAAAATCGAATCAAAGCGACAATCTGTCAAAATCTGGAACATTTCTGTCAGGGGAAGGAAGGGGCGTCATTCCTTTGCCAATAGGAATCTAAAGAAATAAAATGGATTCCGCATCAAGTGCGGAATGACAAAATAATACGATGATGGAATAGAAAGAAGAATAACAAAGGGTGGGTTAGGAGGGAAGGAGCTACATCTTAAAGTCTCCGAAGTCCTCCGGTTTCATACTCTCGATAATGGATTTCAGTTCATCCTGGTCTTCTAACATCCTGGAGGCTAAGAGACCCAGATCTTTTGTCGCTTCTACGACTGATTGAGCAATAAAGATAGGCGCCTTCACCCTGACTGCCAGGGCAATGGCATCACTCGGTCGGCTATCTACAATGAGTTCCCTTCCATCCACATCAAAAAAAAGATTGGCGTAAAATGTATTATCCTTTAAATCGTTGATCACGATCCGCGTGAGGGAGGCCTGAAAGGTATCCAGAATCTGTTTGAGCAGATCGTGTGTCATGGGGCGAAGCGTCACCACATCTTCAATGCCCCTTGAAATTGCCTCTGCCTCAAACACACCGATCCAGATGGGCAGGGCTTTCTGACCATTAAGATCCACCAAAACGACCACAGGGTTCGATGCCTTGGGGTCAACCACAATCCCCATGACTTTCACTTCCATCAGTTCTTTTTCCATCGATTTCCTTTAAAAAAATGTCAGAAAAATCGGATATGACAATTTGCAACTATTGTAACCTGTATGGTAGGGATGTCAACCCGGGGAGGGGAAAAATTATTTTTTCTCCTTCCCTATGAAGGAAAGAGGAGTTCCCTTCCGATAGGCAACGGCTTGGCAGGAAGCGATCAGATTGCCCTGTTCATCGGAAACTCTGATGTCATAGATAGCCGTCTTCCGGGTTCGATGATACTCCTTTGCTTCGGCAATGAGCCGGCTACCCGGGGTAGGAGAAGAAAGATAGGTGATATTCATGTTCAAAGCCACCGCAAGGGTGCCATACGAATTGCAGGCGGTCTCAAAGGCTTCATCAATCAGGGCAAAGAGCGCCCCTCCATGCGCCATGCCGAAAAGATTTTCCATGTCCGGGGTGAATGTCATCTCCACCCTGGAGTACCCTTCATCCAAATGGATTAATTTGAGTCCGAATTTTTTTGTAAAGGGCTCTCTTTCCACCTGTTTGAAAAAAGCCTCTCTCATCTTTTCATCCATCATATTCTTCCTCCGAACATTTTATCCAGATTCAGTTCCCAAATCGGGCGGCCACTGAGGGCCGCCCCTACAGAAAATAATCACAGACCACTTTCATGGTTTGTGGGTGGCCAAATTGGGCATGACCCATTAGTTAGAAAATAGAATTTCAAATCCCCCCTTTCCCCTCTTTTCTAAACGGGGGGGAAGGGGGGATTAAGGGTTTTCATCGTTCGAGGGTGTCATACCCCTCATGAAAAAATATGAAGAAAACACTATCTTAAGGAGATGAAAGAGGATGGCCTGCTTCAGGAGAGATGAATTCTCTGCGAATCTTTCGCCTACGATCTTTTGGAAAAGTGAGCACCACTGTTGTTCCCCTTTTGAGCCGACTTTCGATCTGAATTCTTCCTCCATGTTCTTCCACCACTCTCTTCACAAAAGTGAGACCCAATCCCACCCGTTCGGGTCTGGTGGAATAGAAAGGATCGAAGATGTGATGGAGATTCTTTTTAGAAATCCCCTCCCCTCTGTCTGAGATGAAGATCTCCACATTTCCTTCGTCACAGGCAAGAAGGACCTTTACTCTCTTGGCCCCTTTTCTTCCCTCCATCTTGCCAACGGACTCAATACTATTTTCTAAAATATGAGAAAGGGCTTTGGTCACCAGGTCTCTACCAATATAAAAGTGTTCATCCCCTTTTAAAGACCCTGTTTCTAAATTGAAAGTGATTCCCTTCGCTGTCTGCTTTTGGGAAACACTCTGAAGCGCCCTTTCTACGACCTCAAGAATATTTTCCTTCTGGAAAACCGGCCTTTGTATCTGAACCACCTCTTCCATCCGCCGAATCATCATCTCCAGTCTGTTTGTCTCCCGAAGAATTCGGTCGAGATAAACCTTACTCTTTGGTAAAGAAGTGGAGGTTTGGATAAGACGCTGGGCATAGCCCCCAATCGAAAGGATTGGATTTCGAACCTGATGGGCAATCTCCTCCACCATCAATCCAAGGATTGTCCGGTGCTCCATCTCCAATTTTTCCTTCTCCAGTTTTTTTAATCGCTGAATTTCCTGTAAAGAAAAAGTTAAAAAGACCTCCCCCTCTTCTTTAAAAGAGGCAGTGGAGAGATGAGCAAAAAGCCTCTTCCCATCCTTCTGTCTTAGAAGGGCTTCCCCTTCAAAGCCTCCCCTGTAAAGAGTGAGATAAACGATGTTGGGAAGAAAATAGGTCAGGTCCTCTTCGAGAAAAAGGGTTCTGATCCTCTGGCCCTCTATTTCCTCCCTCGTATAGCCGAAGAGACGTTCGGTATAACGGTTGGTATAAAGGATTTTCGTGTGGATGTCCGTGAGGACAAAGGCTACCTGAACGAAATCAAGGAAGGAATGACGGCTTTTCAGGATTTCGACCATCGTTGATCCCCATAGAATAATGAATTAGAATAATGGATAAAGGTGATTCCATTTTATTCCATCAAATGGAAAAGTCAAGGTGAAAAAGTAAAAAGGGGACAGGCTACTTTTTTATGCAAAAAATGATTTGAAATTTTGCTTCTAACTTATTATCTATTAGAGACTGTTACGAAAAAACTCGGAACTAGTTAAAAAATAAGGACAAACCTGTC
>JASEIE010000469.1 GCA_030024065.1 Thermodesulfobacteriota bacterium | reverse complement strand
GAGATTGCTTTTAACGTCAAGCTGGGTGGATATACCGAAACCGCTTGCGACGCGCAAGGCCATTTTCGTGTGCGCTGGATCCCCGATCGAGTGGTCAAGGGCACTGCCTATGACATCCCATTGCTCGGTTACAACGTCAATACCGCCAATTTGCTTCGTCTCTGGAAGGCCGAAGCTTGTGAATCGTTTGATTTTCAATCGTTTAACATTGGCGACTACTATGGGGCGGTCGATGAAAAAGTGTTCTCGGAAAACATTACCAAGGTCCTTTACCCAAATGACGAACCAGCCGCAGGGAAGCAATTGCGATTAGAGCAGCAATACTTTTTCGTCTCGTGTGCGCTGCAGGACATGATCCGCATCTATCTCCAACGCGAAAAGAATCTGGATCATTTTCATATAAAGTATGCGGTGCAATTGAATGACACCCATCCCTCCATTGCGGTAGCGGAACTGATGCGTTTGTTGGTCGATGAGCATCTGATGGGCTGGGATCAGGCCTGGGAGATCACCCGGCAAACCTTTGCTTACACCAACCATACCTTATTGCCGGAAGCATTGGAAAAATGGCCCCTCCGGCTCTTCGGCCGGCTGTTGCCCCGGCACCTGGAAATCATCTACGAAATCAACCGGCGTTTCCTGGATGAGGTGCGGCTGAACGATCCGAAGGATGAGGGACGGGTGGCTCGCTTGTCCCTGATTGACGAAACCGGGGAACGTTATATCCGGATGGCTCACCTGGCTTGTGTCGGAAGCTATGCCATCAATGGGGTAGCCGAACTCCATACCAAACTTTTGAAACAGGAGGTGCTGCTTGATTTCTATA
>JASEIE010000468.1 GCA_030024065.1 Thermodesulfobacteriota bacterium | reverse complement strand
ATCAGGCTGGGTTTTAAAATAAGGGCAACCAACGGTACCCACAGGTTCTTAGCAGAACACGGCATCAAATCCGAACACATTCTTAAGATGCACGAGGGACGTCCCAATATTGCCGATGGGATCAAGAACAAGGAAATTCAACTGGTCATCAATACTCCCAGTGGCAAACTGAGTAAACATGACGACTCCTATATCCGCAAAACAGCCATTAAGTATAAAGTTCCTTACATCACCACCCTGGCCGGAGCCCTTGCTGCCGCCAAAGGTATTGCCTCTTACCGGCAGGGGAAAGGCAGTGTCCGCTCCCTCCAAAGCTACCACAGGGATATTCATTAAGATGAGGGCACTGACTCGGCGTTAGATTAACCCTTTCTCACCAAGTTGCAAGAAAAAGACTTCAGGTTTTCCCACTGGGGTCTTTTTATATCCCTTGCCTGTAGGTAGTGCGATGTTGGAAACGAGATTTCCTGTCAAAGTCTTAACTTGACAGGCTGTTGCCCAAACCAACCGTTTGTCCTTCGACAGGCTCAGGGTGAACGGTGATACGTTGAAACCATGTGACTTTTCCGCTCATGCTGAGCTTGTCGAAGCATGAAATCGATTTGGGCAACAGCCTGTTGATTTACCAAACATCGTCAGGTTGACTCCTGCCTTGGGGCTTCACCTCTTACCAGAGATTTATGTTAGGAGAAAGGAGAAAACACGAAGAGCGGGCTGTGAATGATAAACTGAAATGATGCCCCCAGTGGGATTGCTCAGATGACTCTCTTGAGGAAACCTCGCGGGCAAAACGTGAATAGCAGGCGCTCCCTATCAAGGTCGGATTTGAA
>JASEIE010000467.1 GCA_030024065.1 Thermodesulfobacteriota bacterium | reverse complement strand
GGCCTGCGAAAGTTAGGGGTCAATTTGACGAGCGATCCGGACTTCGCCACCAAATACCTCTTCGGAAGGTAACCCCGAGTCTTCATGATGAGCTGTTCAACACTGAGAATAGATCGCCATCCATTTGTTTAACGTAGTCGAGAAAAGTGATGGTGGCAGGGGAAAATCTCCCTATGGTTCAATCTTTGTCCCCAACACTTTCAAGAACTTCGACAGCCATTCGGGATGAGCTGGCCAGGCGGGTGCGGTGACGAGGTTGCCATCTACATGAGCCTTATCCACTGGTATGTCAACGTACTTTCCGCCCGCAGTTTTCACATCGGGTCCCACTGCCGGATAAGCTGAGCATGCTTTGCCTTGTATCACTCCCGCGGCTGCCAGCACTTGCGCGCCATGACAAATGGCAGCAATGGGCTTATTCGCCTTAGCAAAGTGACGAACTGCCTCAAGTACCTTATCGTTCAGACGAATGTATTCCGGCGCTCGTCCACCAGGGATCACCAGGGCATCGTAGGTTTCTGCCTTGACTTCATCAAACGTTGCGTTCAGTGTGAAGTTGTGGCCCGGCTTCTCGCTGTAGGTCTGATCTCCCTCAAAATCATGGACCGCTGTCCGAACCCTTTCCCCAGCCTTCTTTCCAGGACAAACGGCATGGACGGTGTGCCCAACCATCAGCAATGCCTGAAAAGGCACCATCACCTCATAATCCTCCACAAAATCCCCAACAATCATTAAAATTTTCTTCGCAGCCATGTTTGACTCCTTTCTTTGGGTTATTAATGACCCCAATTCCTATTACTCTAAGAACACTCCATAGTCATGACAATCCAAC
>JASEIE010000466.1 GCA_030024065.1 Thermodesulfobacteriota bacterium | reverse complement strand
TCCTTAACCTTTGTCTCATATTGAACCCTGAAAAACACTATCTTCCCCCTTTCCTCAATATGTAAGTGCCTGTATCTATCTGAAGGACCTATTCTTAGAACATATTCTACTCGCCTGTTGGGCATTTGCAGTCCTATTTTTTAACTTATTTGTCTATTATGTTTATCTGGTTTCTTTGGTTTTCATTACACAAAAGGGGGACGTGGGTGCAAAGACAACTTATTATTTCGTCTATCTCGTTGATCTGGTCCCAGTGAAATAGGTTTCACATTTCACGGGATAAATTTGTCTGGTTTGTTTGGTCCCGGTGAGATAGCAGAAAATTGAGCACCTCACGGGATAAATCTATCTGGTCTATTCAGTCTGAGTCTTTTGGGGTCAAATCTTTATTCTTGACTTTGCTGACATTGTTGGTTCGTTAAGATCGTTTTGAGCGTTGAGATCTGGGTGCGGTGGGGACGTTGTTGACTGAGTTGAATAACTTCATGTTCTCTGAAGACGTTAAGCGTAAGGCGTTAGGCGTAAGGGGTATTTCTTAGCTTAGAGGAAAGAGCATGGAGCATAACATCTCGTCTATTTGGTTTGTTGGGTTTATCTGGGTGATTTGGTCCCGGTGAGATAGCAGAAAATTGAGCACCTCACGGGATAAATTTGTTTGGTTGATCTGGTTTATCAGGAGTTAGGAGAGTCTGACAGGAACGGTTAAGAACCACTGCCACCTTTTCACCCTACAGCAGTAAGCTCTAAGAGCCCTGTAGTGTAATCAATTAAGGTCCGAAAGTGTTTCAAGAAGCTAAGGCCAAGCAAACCCTCAATACCGGTAATCTCAGGTATATCATGACAAATTA
>JASEIE010000465.1 GCA_030024065.1 Thermodesulfobacteriota bacterium | reverse complement strand
CCTGATTCATCAGCCCTGAAGGGCTGAGTTACAGGTTACGGTAACAGTCGGTCGCATCATAACTGAGGGATTACAATGTATTACTTAATAATTATTGACTTACCTTATTTGGCATGTTATACGTTATTTAATTAGTAGAAGGAGGGAATATGGAGACAGCAGTGACCATCAAGGGGCAGGTTGTCATCCCGGCAAAGATCAGACATCGGTTAGGAATCAAGAAGGGAACCAAGATTTATGTCGAAGAACGAAACGGAGAGATTATCCTCCGGCCATTGGGGAGGGAATATTTCCAAAAGATGAGCGGCATCCTCAAGGGAGGCGGGCTTGTCAAGGCATTAGAAGAAACCAGAGCAGAAGATCTTAAGCATGAGGGGGAGAAAATTGGCCGGCGTAAAGGTTCTCGATAGCTGGGCGCTTCTTTGTTACCTTGAGCAGGAGCCTGGATTCGAAAAAGTCGTTGAACTCTTCGAAAAAGCGGTCCAATTCTCTAAACCCCTTCTCATGTGTATGGTCAATTGGGGGGAAGTCTATTACCAGGTGGCGAGGCGGTTTGGAGAGGAAAAGGCTCATGAAATTGAACGGTTGATCGAATCTTTTCCGATCAGCCTTGTTGATGCGGATAAAAAACTCACCCGTGAAGCTGCACGTATTAAGTCTACAAAACCGATGGCCTATGCGGATTGTTTTGCTGCGGCGCTGGCACGGTTACAAAAAGCAGAGCTTTACACAGGAGACCCTGAATTTAAAGCAGTTGAAAAAGAAATAAAAATCATCTGGGTTTACCCCGTTGTTGCATAAAGATTCGGTTGAATCAACTGCATACTCCCATCAAAAGGCTGTTTCTACCCTTTTGAGGATAACTTCCAAAGGTCACCATTGGA
>JASEIE010000464.1:456-886 GCA_030024065.1 Thermodesulfobacteriota bacterium | reverse complement strand
ATAAAATCCTCCTTTCGATCAACCCTCCCTCTCTTCCTCCGCCTTAGAAAAGAGGGATTCTTCGAGAAAGGTTTTTTTCCGTAAAAAAAGGTATCAATTTAGCCGTCTGAAAGACTACAAAACAGAGCAACCATTAAACTTGTCATTCCTACGCCTGCCTGCGGTAGGCAGGGAAGCAGGCATCCAGGGTTTTGCAGGGTTCCCTGCTTTCGCAGGGACAAGTCTGGATTCCGGTTTTCACCGGAATGACAGACCTTGCCAAGACTTTTTTCAAAGAGCTAAAGTGTTACGAAAAAGGCAAAATTGATGGTCTCATAAAAAGTCCTTCAAAGGAGAGAAAACAACTTGTTTTTAAAGAGGTTTTGTGAAAATAGTAACGCTGGGGGGGTATTTACCTGAATAAGATTTCGTAATGTGGAATTTGGAATGC
>JASEIE010000464.1:0-446 GCA_030024065.1 Thermodesulfobacteriota bacterium | reverse complement strand
ATGTTTTCGACAGGGTATCCTAAGATGCCTATGTCGATCAACCCAATAGTTGACCTCATCCATTTTTGACGACACCGCCGTCCCCCCAGCTTCGCTCTTCCTCATCTCATCGCAATCCATCCAACCTTTGACTGTCCTTCGGAGTTTTCTCTGTTAATTTATTTTTAATTAGCAGACACTTTTTTCTTGACAAACCCTTATTTTTGTGATTTTATTAGCCAATTCAAGAATTCAAAGCGTAATATTTTCGGTTAGCTATTGGACACATCCTATGTCGATCAACCCAATTTTATTTATTCGATTACGCTCCGCCTGATACTTTCTTGTCCCCTTCTTCCTTAAAACTACTTCAAACTGTTCAAAAAGTTTCCCACCAGAAGTTAATCACCTACCATCGATTGCCTCCACCACCTTAAACTGTTTCCCCTTGAAGACTATCACCCCCT
>JASEIE010000463.1 GCA_030024065.1 Thermodesulfobacteriota bacterium | reverse complement strand
CTTCTGGATTTCGGCTAAGCCCTCATCCACTGTGAACACGGCGCCGCATTTCGGGCATTTAATCTTTACATCTCCTGCGGTCCCGCAACCGAAAGAAAAGATTGCCAACATCGCCAATGCCAAAAAGATACACACCATTCTCCTCATTACCTTCACCTCCTTTCATTCAGTGTTCTTTCTCTAAAGACTCCTGAAGCCCGGAATAAATATAGGTCAATCGAATAACAGAATTCCCCTATGTTGTCAAGAAAAAAATGGTAGATTTCTGAAAAAGTCCTGAAATCATGGGGTTTCAGTTTCAAATTATTTCTTCTTCGACTTCGGTTTCTTGACGGTCTTCTTCGTTTTCCCACAACTCTTTGCCCCGCAAGACATATTCCAATCACCTCCTCCGTCCGTCTATTGATTTATTTATCCCTTTTAATTTAATATTTGTCAAGAATTTTCTTTGAGATTTCTGAAAAAGGCCAGAAATCTCTGATTACACGCCTGCCTGCCGGTAGGCAGGGATTATGAAACGATTACAACGATTAGAAATGTATTGAAAATAAATGTAATCTCGTGTAAAGGTTGTGTGATCGAGGGACCAGTATTTGGAACCGTTTTAAGGATAAAACATGCTATCCAGATGGGTCAAATCCCCTTTTCCAAAAGGGACGTATTACTTTTCCGGCAATGAAGCCGCCGCAGAAGGGGCAATTGCTGCAGGATGCCGGTTTTATGCGGGCTATCCGATCACTCCGTCGAGTGAGTTGATGGAGCGCATGGCTGTCCGTCTGAAGGAGATCGGAGGAGTCTTCATTCAGATGGAGGACGAGATTGCTTCCATCTCCGCCGTCATCGGGGCTTCCTGGGCAGGGGCCAAGGCGATGACCGCCACCTCCGGAC
>JASEIE010000462.1 GCA_030024065.1 Thermodesulfobacteriota bacterium | reverse complement strand
CCCCGAGAAGTTCTCCGTAGGTTTTATCCTTATATTTCGAGAGAAGAGGATATTGCGACGAGAAGGAAGAGGGATCAAACCAGTTGAGAGACGGAGGAATCTGAGAAAATTCGTCAAAGCTCTTCCTCAGAACTTTGTAGACTTGCGCAATCCCTTTCCTTTCATCTGAGAAAAGCCTTGAGAGGTTTTGGATGTGAGTTTCGAGTTGAGAGGATTGAACCAATCTTTGATCCGGGAAGTGATATTCCCTTGCGGGCTCAAGGGGAATGAAGCGGATTTGGTCGAGAAGGTTCAATTTTTTTATAAGATTCCAGATTCTTCCTCCCTCCTGACATTCGCCCAATGATTGAACGGAGAGGTCAAAAGAAAACCCCTCTTTCTGGAAAGAGGAACAACAGCCGCCCACCTTCTGGTTCTTCTCAACGATCAGGATTTTCAGGCCCTTTTGGGCCAAAAGGCAACCACAGGTAAGCCCTGCCACTCCCGCTCCAATGATGATGACATCCCTATCAGGCATGATGTCAGCAGTATAACATAACCCTTCAGTTCTCGTCGAACCATCACACCCCCCTAATCCTCCCCTCTCCCCACGGGAGACTGTGTCGTAAAGGGGGAAACAAAGAAAAATGTCTGAACCTTGTGCTGAACTTGTTTCAGTATTGTTTCAGCATCTAATAGAATCAACTACTTACGAGACCCTGGCACGAAGTGATGAACGAATGTGAATCAATAAATTTAGAGTGAAAAAATAATTATTGCGACACAGTCTCACGGGGGAGAGGGATGGGGTGAGGGGATGTAGATCGGAAAGAAATCGAAGGATTGACTTTTAAAAATAGATCATTTAAGTCCCTCCCATGAGGATTGACCTGCACTGTCATACCAAATATTCGGGC
>JASEIE010000461.1:400-945 GCA_030024065.1 Thermodesulfobacteriota bacterium | reverse complement strand
GCCGAAAAGAGGCCCACGGAAAAAGGGAGAGACACAGGTCGATCGTGGTGGAATCCAGAGCGTAAGCAGCCTGGGTGATTTGCAGCCCGAAGTCCTCGTTTGCATACAACTGTCTGGCCATTCCGATCAACACATGAGCAAAGTCGGCGTAGATGCGCCAATCCCTTTTTTCGTTTGCATCGGCCAACGTGCTTCGGGAAACTTTGCCCCTGATCCCTGCGTGATAAAGTTTGGGCTGCATGGCTCGCAGGCATGTTTCGATGTCGCGAAGACTCTCCCGGTAGGTCAGTTGAGCGAAGGCCATGCAAAGAAATTGATCGAAACACGAAAAACTTCGAATCCAGTAATCCCCTCGATAACGGTGAACACATTTGTCGAATTCGTGTTTCGGAAGAAAGCTCATCAACTGCGAGAAAATGATTCGTCCTGAGTACATTGGTCACTCCTTTCCTATCCGTGATAGGAGGATTATGACCAATCGGAGAGAAAAAATTGAAGTCGAAAACGTTCACAATCACGTTTATCATCCTGGATTAAAATGACAA
>JASEIE010000461.1:0-390 GCA_030024065.1 Thermodesulfobacteriota bacterium | reverse complement strand
TTTTCAAAAAATTAACCGGACAGTACTGATGCAACATTTTAAATTGCTCATATTTACTGGGCCCACTGGTGCATGGACAGAAATTAAAATGTCACCATCTTCTGCAACTTTAATTGGCTGAGTACACCATATTCGGACCGTTGGGAAATACTCTCCGAAATCGGCCTTTCCCTGGAAAAAAGGTAACCCTTCCTGTCTTTCTATGTAAGTGTTTCCGGGCGGTGACTGACCCATAATTAACTCGCAAATATCTCCCAGTTTCACCCAGCGCCAACCCTGTGGAAGTTCGGAGTTCGGAGTTAAGAGTTTGGAGTTATTTATTTGGGACATTTTTAGTGACATTTTGCACCTTTTAGGGACATTTTAATCGAGCCAAAAATCGAGCCTTCT
>JASEIE010000460.1 GCA_030024065.1 Thermodesulfobacteriota bacterium | reverse complement strand
GATAGCCGCTTCCGATCCTAATAGACCAAACGTTACCTGTTTTCTTGAATCGAAGGGAAGGGTGACGGGGATCTCGCCGCCACAATCGATATATCAACTTGGCCCTTGCCTTTATCTCTGGTGGGAGTGCAGCATAGGAGTTCCAGAAATCAGGAGTTGTCGATGACTTCATCAAGCGGTTTGGTCCTTCCCGCGGCTATATCCGCACGGACACGCTTCAACATGGGACTCAGAGGTCCCCCATTCTGGGAATCTTGTTCGATCTCCTTGTCCCATTCGTCTGAATGGCCTGTTTCATATTCTGCGAGCCAAGAAAGGAATTCGTCCAACTCACTTTCGGGAAGAGCCTCGACCTGCTCTACTATCTTTTTGATGGTAGCTTTCATATTAATTCTATAATCCCAAATTTTATTTAAAAAATCAATACTTTTAGAATTTCTGTAAAAATTAAGGGGACGAAAATGAAAAGGACATAAGTTCTAAAACCTTTTTTCTGCATCTTGCCCAAGAATCTGCGTGGGAACTTTTTCTACAGCCTCAACACCGCGGGCGAGGCGCGTGGTGTTACAAACGTCGCCTCCACCCTCTTGTTCTGCCCCTCTCTTTCCTCACGATCTCAACAAGTTCCTCCGTAGAAACAGTTGCTTTGATTGAAGGAACATCCAGAGGGGAGCTACGTGTCTGCTCAGGGATCAATGCGAAGGATCTTCCATCCTTTCGGCGGATGATCACTTTTCCCATCGATTCTGCCTTGTCTAAGATACTAGAAAGCTTTTGCCTCGCTTCAGAATAGGTGTAGACTCGCATTTCAAACCTCCATCAATTTAACGCCAAGTTTCATCGCCGCACGCTCAAGGGCGCGATCCAGGGTCAGCAAAGGCGCTAAGTGTTATCCTGTTTTTGAAATCAAGTCTCCTTCAATATATCGATGGATTATGCCGGAAATGAGCATTTGGTA
>JASEIE010000045.1 GCA_030024065.1 Thermodesulfobacteriota bacterium | reverse complement strand
CTCCTCGCTGATGATACGGCAACGGCTCAAGCTGCCCTGTATAATAATTCAAGTTGATGTCTCGACGGCTAACGGGTAAGATAAGGACTAAACTGTTACTATCAAACCTCCTCTCGGATCTTTTTTCTTACAGTCTTCTGACTCTCCTTCGATCCAGGGCCTCAGCAAGAATAGGTAAAAGAAAGGAACCTCCGGGAAGAGAGAAGATAACGACTGCTGGGATGATCTTCGCTATGTTTCTCAGATGCCTCTTTATCTCTTTCTTCTCCTCCCTTGTCCATTTTTCATCTGTGTTTTGGGTTTTCATAAGAAGTTGTATCAGTCCCCTTATCGAAAGGACTTCCATGAGGATGGCTTCCTTATTTATAATGATCAGCCTTTTAAGATATTTTTTGATCATCGGCAGACCAGGCACAACAGTAGAGGTCAGGTCGAGGTCAAGTCTATTTTCTTAGCGTTCACCTTTTCCACCAAATTCCACTTACCTTGAAGACCTGATCCTGTACTCGTGATTACACTCACATCGGAAAGCTTCAATCTCGGGTTGGTGGCCTACAGATTTTGCAGGGGTCCACACAGTTGACAGTTTCTTCTTATTGTGTAGAGAAGTCAACTATTTTTCTTCGCTGTGCCTACGTGGGAAAGCAGCGTAGTATCCCCCCTCACCCGCACCCTCTCCCGCAAGGGGCGAGGGGAAAGAGGGAAAGGTTGACAGGCCTATGGTAATTTGATTAAATAAAAACGTATAATGATTAAACGCAGGCCAAAGCCCCTGCCTGCGGTAGGCAGGTGCGGCTACCGAAAACTATTATGAAAATCTCTGCTGTCATTCCTGCACGCTTCGGCTCCACCCGGTTCGAGGGGAAACCCCTTGCCGATATTCTGGGCAAACCGATGATCCAGCATGTCTATGAAGGGGTATGCCAGTCCAAATTGATCGACGAGGTCATCGTCGCTACTGACGATCACAGAATTTTGGAGGCTGTTAAATCTTTTGGTGGAAAAGCGGTCATGACCTCCCCAACCCATTTCACTGGAACGGACAGGGTGGCAGAGGTTGCCCGTAAGCTCAGATCCGAAATCATCGTCAATATCCAGGGAGATGAACCTCTCATAAAGGGAGCTGTCATTGACAAGTCAATACAGCCCCTTCTCCGGGACAATACCCTCCCCATGTCTACGTTGATGACCAGGATTGAAGCGGTGAAGGATTGGCTCAATCCTCACATCGTGAAGGTAGTGGTTGATCAAAAAGGTTTTGCCCTTTATTTCTCCCGTTCTCCCATCCCTTTCCCAAGGGATCTCCATATCGAAAGACTGGAATCGAAACCCTTTGGAACCAAAAGACCCTTGCCCAAAAGGGTTTTCAAGCATATTGGAGTCTATGTTTACAATCGGAAATTCCTCCTGAAGTTTTCAAAAATGAAACCCACTCCCCTGGAAAAATTGGAAAAACTTGAACAACTCCGGGCTCTTGAGAACGGTTACCGTATCAAAGTCACCCCTGTTGATTATGAACCTATCTGCGTCGATACCCCTGAGGACCTCTACAAAGTCATCTCTTTCCTCTCCCCACCGACTAAAAATACATGACAGATTGTTTCGATTAATATTTTTAGATAATATCGACCGATTTCACAAAGAAAAAAGTCTATTAAATCTGATTTCTGGGATTGATTTTTACACATTTTTAAGGTAGAATGATTGTTACAGTAAAGGGAAATATGAAATTAAGAGTAACGAAACCTTATTTTTCCGGACTCCTCCTTCTCTCCATTCTTTTCCTTCTTTTTGCCTGTTCCACACCTGCTTGGTTTCCGATTAAAAAGGGACCACCTCATAAGGCGAAGATGAAAGAATTATTGGATAAAGAGGTGGTCATCATCGACAGGCAGGAGTATGTCAAAGTCCTGAATCCCCGATTCCCTGAAGAAGGAAACCAGCCCAGATATTTCTACATTCCAACAGATGAATATCTGGCCAAGAGAGAAACTTTTGCCACCCCGTCCGTTCGCAGGGAGGAGGCAAAAAAAACCCTTCCGCCTACTACCACCATCTCCTCTCCTTCAGTTTCGGAGAGAGAGGCGCTTCCGGTCTCCGTCTCTATCTCTCCTGTTACCAATTTAAAGAAGAAAGTGGTGATCGCCCACTTTGATGATTACACCACCTCTGGCGAGGAGATATTGGGAGATTGGCTGGCTGAAAGACTGGTTAAAGAGGTGACGCAAAGGTCTCTCCAAATCCTTTTAGTCGACTATCAGATGGTAAAGGAATTTCTCGAAAAGAGGGGAATCCCTTTATCCGATCTGCAAACTCCGAAAGCCTTGAGACTGCTCAACGAAGTCTTCAGTATCCATGCCATTGTGCTGGGAGAGTTCTCAGGTCCCTATGTCTTTACCACAAAAGGAGCGCGGGAGCAGGATGGAACATCATCGGCCATCATTAAAATAGAGATGAGAATTGTGGAGACCTTCTCCGGTAAAATCCTTAAAAAACTTTCGGCCCAAAACCCCATCATCGCTACCAAAGAGAAAGGGGTTTTTTCCGACGAAAAAGCCAAAGGAAGGGCGATCGACCTCATCCTTTCTGATCTCAGCCGATCCCTCACCAGAGAATTGGATGGCCTGGATTGGTTCTGTCGAATCGCCAAGGTGGATGGAGAAGAGGTGTATATCAATGCCGGCAGGTTGACCGGACTGAGAGTGGGAGATGTGATGGAGGTGCTTCGGCCCGGAGGTCCTGGAGAAAGAGGAGAGGTTAAGGGAAAGATTCAAATCTCAGCTATTTTTGGAATGGATGCTTCCGTCGGGAGACTGATTCAGGGTAAGAAGCCTGATGAGAATGATATATTAAAGCTGGCTGGACGCGGGGGATCCTAATTCCTCACAAAACTACCCGTTCTCACCCTTGAGCTGGGGTTGAAATACGGGAAAAAAGATCACTTTTTTACATTGTGGATCATGAGGAAGGGGGTTTTAATTTTATGTTTCATATCGGTGACAGAGCAGTCTATCCTGGGCATGGAGTAGGAGTGATTGAGTCCATCGAAACCAAGCATATCTCCGGGAAGGATCAGAGTTTTTATATCCTCCGCTTCGTTGACAATGGAATGACCATCATGGTACCCGAGGATAATGTGAAGGCGGCAGGTTTGAGGACCGTGATCCGGAAGATCGATGCCCGAAAGGTAACTGTGATCTTGAAAGATCGGAAGGTCGCTCTCGACAATCAGACCTGGAATCGAAGATACCGGGAGTATATGGAAAAGATCAATACGGGATCGATCTACGAAATTGCGGAAGTCCTTCGAGACCTTCACCTCCTGAGGGCTGAAAAAGATCTCTCCTTTGGCGAGAAAAAAATCATGGAAATGGCGAAGAATCTCCTGGTGAAGGAATTGGCCATTGCCAGGGATGTGAAAGAGTCGGACATCTTAAGAGAGATCAGAACGATCTTTGGCTCATAAGCATCTATTTCCCTCGTCCTTTTCTTTAAATTCCATAAAAAACTTCATTGAAAGGAGGTGAGCCTATTGGACGTCTGGATTCTCCGTCTTTTTTTGTTCCTCATCTGCGGGGGTAGCGGATATTATCTCATGAAAGGAATCTCTTCCCAGATGGGTTTGTGGGGACTCCTCGGTGGGCTTCTTCTGGCCACCCTGACCCTCTTCATGGAAGACCGTTTGAGAAAGGCCCCTTTAAAAAATCTCTTGGGCAGTTTTATCGGATTGATCCTTGGAATCATCTTATCCAATCTCATTTCCAATGTCTTCCTCCCCTTTCTCTTCAACGATCAACAAACCACCCTTCCCTTTTATGGGTTGCTTTACGGAGTCTGTGGATATATCGGCCTCCGGATCGGCCTAAAAAAGGGAGAGGAATTTCATCTGGCGGAATGGAAACCCTTTGCGAAAAATCTTTCCCGGGGTGGAATCACCAAGATTCTGGATACGAGCGTCATCATCGACGGCCGAATTGCTGACATCACTGAAACGGGCTTTGTGGAGGGACCTCTTCTTATCCCCCAATTCGTTCTCGGTGAACTCCAGCACATCGCTGACTCCTCCGATCCCATCAAACGGACCCGAGGTAAAAGAGGCCTGGAGATTCTCCAACACATTAAAAAACAGGTTAATGTCGATGTGCGGATCGTGGACACGGATTACCCTTCGGTCAAAGATGTCGATGCCAAGCTCGTCGAGCTGGCCAAAGAGGTCAACGGAAAGATCATCACCAATGATTCCAATCTCAATAAGGTGGCGGAACTCCAGGGCATTGAGGTGCTCAACATCCATGCCCTGACCAACTCTCTGAAACCCGTGCTTCTCCCCGGAGAAGAGATCAATGTGAAAATTCTCAAAGAGGGGAAGGAGATGGGGCAGGGAGTAGCCTATCTTGATGATGGCACAATGATCGTGGTCGACAATGGAAAGCGGCAGATAGGCAGAAATATGGATGTCGTTGTGACCAGTGTCCTTCAGACTCCTGCGGGGAGAATGATCTTTGCCCGTCTGAAGGAGGAGGCGACGCGTGAACACAGGGGAAAGGATAGCTATTATCCCCTGGACAGCGAATTTTAACCTCTATTTGGAATGATGGAAAGGTGGAATGATGGAAAGATGGTCTACCCAACCTTCCATTATTCCAATATTCCGAGGTGTTTGCATTTGACTCATGAAAGCCGACGCAGTGATCGTCTCTGCTGGTAAGGGTCAGCGATTTTTGAAAGGGAGAAAGAAGCAATTCTTCTCCCTGGATGGGAAACCCATCCTCGCTCATGCCATTGATCAATTCGAGGCCTGTCCCCTGATTCGCCAGATCCTCCTGGTGGTTGGCCAGGAGGATCTCGACTATTGCCTGGAAGAAATCGTCGAAAAATATAGATACAGGAAGATCTCTCAGATCATCCCGGGCGGAAAGCGGAGGCAGGAGTCTGTAAAGAATGGGCTTGACGCCCTTCCCGGAGATGCGGAGATCATTGTCATCCACGACGGCGTTCGGCCTTTCGTTACAAAAGAGATGATCGAAGAATCGATTCGATCCGCCAGCCGTTTCGGAGCGGTTGTGACCGCCATACCTGTGAAGGACACGATCAAGATGGCCCATCCGGATGGAACGGTCCTCAAGACCCTGGAAAGGGAATCCCTCTATCAGGCTCAAACCCCGCAGACATTTCAGGCCCCTATGATCAAAGAGGCTTATCTAAGGGCCACGGAAGACGGTTTCATCGGAACGGATGACGCCTCCCTGGTGGAGAGATTGGGGATGAAGGTTCACATCCTTCCGGGATCTTATGCCAATATTAAAATTACAACCCCGGAAGATCTGATTCTGGCCAATCTCTTTCTCAAGGGGAAATCCCTTGCAAAGGAAGAAAAGCAATGAGAGTGGGTTTTGGTTATGATGTCCATCCGCTGGTTCCAAATCGACCATTGATGCTGGGAGGAGTCCGAATCCCCTACCTCTACGGTCTCCAGGGCCACTCCGATGCCGATGTCTTACTGCACGCCATCTGTGACGCCCTGCTGGGAGCCATTGCAGAGGGGGATATCGGAAAAAACTTCCCTGACACCGACCCTCAATACAGGGACATCAAGAGCACCGTTCTTCTGGAGAGAGTGGCGATGAAGATGAGAGGAAAGAGATTTCACCTCCTCAATATTGACGCAACGATCGTCGCCCAGAAACCGAAACTCTCAGATTTCATCCCCAGGATGATAAACCAGATCGCAGAGATCCTGGAGATGGATACAGGAAGGATTAATGTGAAGGCCACTACCACGGAAGGGTTGGGCTTCACAGGCAGGGGAGAAGGAATCGCAGCCTATGCCGTGGCCCTCGTTGAGGAAGACTGAATGAATTCAAAAGTTCGAGTCCGCTTTGCTCCTTCACCTACCGGGCTTCTTCATATCGGAAACGCTCGAACCGCCCTCTTCAATTACCTCTTTTCGAAACGGGAGGGGGGAGCCTTCATTCTTCGGATTGAGGATACTGATGCGGAGAGATCGACCGATGCTTCGATCGTTGCGATCCTCCAGGACCTCAAATGGCTCGGAATTGGGTGGGATGAAGGGCCGGATTGCGGCGGCCAGGAGGGTTCCTATCGTCAGTCACAGCGTCTTTCGCTCTATCGTGCCTATGCCGAACAGTTGCTCAAGCAAGGAAAAATCTATAAATGTTTCTGCTCTCCTGAAAGGCTCGAATCCCTCCGTAAAGAGCAACTCTCCCAAGGAACGATGCCACGATATGACGGGAAATGCCGTTCCCTCTCCGAAGGGGAGATTTCAAAAATGGAATCGGAAGGTCTTCGGTCTGCCCTTCGATTTCAGGTGGAGGGAAGGGTGATCATTTTTAAAGACCTGGTCCACGGAAGAATGAATTTCGATCCGAATGGGATCGGTGATTTCATCGTCGTTCGATCCGATGGAATGGCGGCTTATAATTTTGCCTGTGTCATCGACGACCATTCGATGCAAATCACCCATGTCATACGAGGGGAAGACCATCTCTCCAACACCCCCCGACAGATCCTGATCTATCAGGCCCTGGGCTGGCAGCCTCCTGCCTTTGCCCATCACCCCCTCATCCTCGGTTCGGACAGATCTCCTTTGAGCAAACGCCATGGCGCCACTGCGGTCTCCCAGTATCGAGAGGAAGGCTTTTTACCAGAGGCCCTTTTGAACTACCTCATCCTCCTGGGATGGACGTCTCCTTCAGGAGAGGAGATACTTCCCCTGGAAAGGGTCATCAAGGATTTTTCGCTTTCTGCTCTCTCGAGGAATGCTCCTATCCATTCCCGTAAGAAATTGGAATGGCTCAATAGTCACTATATCCGAAGAGCCGACAGCGATCGGCTCACTGAATTACTCATCCCCTACTTTAAAAAGACTGGAATCCCGGTCGACCGGCTGGATCGAAAATATATCACCCAGACCTGTGACCTTCTTAAAGAAAATCTCGTACTCCTCTCACAGGTTGAGGCCTATCTGGGCATCTTCTTCGATGAAACATTCTTTTTTGAAGATGGGGCTAAAACCATTCTTACGGATTTAAAAAATCGGGAATTTCTCCAGGCGATCCTTGACGTGGTAGAGGGCTTTCCTGAAATGACAATCGAGAACTGGCCATCTTTCCAATCTCGATTGGAAGAAAAGACGGGCAGGAAAGGGAAAAACCTTCTTGCACCCCTTCGGGCAGGAGTGACTGGAAAAACAAAAGGACCGGAGTTGGTCAAAACGCTTCCTCTCCTTGGAAAAGAGAGAATGATCCGTCGCTTAAAAATGGCGCTTGAACTTCCTTAACAGAAAGAGTATCGACATTCAAAACGCGAGATTCGAAACAAAAATCAAATGCCCGTAATAATTCTGATTTCAGATTCTTCATTCCCCATTCCGCATTCCGCAATCCGCAATTTATGAGGGCGAACTTATGGCTCTTCGTATCTACAATACCATGACAGGCAAAAAAGAAGACTTTCTTCCCCTCCAGGAGAATAAGGTGGGGGTGTATGCCTGCGGTGTGACGGTCTATGATCTCTGCCACGTTGGCCATGCCCGATCGGCGATCGTCTTCGATATGATTTGCCGCTATTTTCGATACAAAGGATTTGAAGTCACTTATGTGCGAAACTTTACCGATATCGACGATAAAATCATCAAGCGGGCCAATGAGGAAAAAGTGAATTGGAAGATCATCGCCGAGAAATATATCGGGGAATTTAATGCCGATATGGGAGGGCTGGGGCTGGAAAAACCTTCCTTCGAGCCCAGAGCCACAGAGCATATCCCCGGGATGATCCAGCTTATCTCAGCCCTCGTTGAAAAGGGATATGCCTACCCGAGGGATGGCGATGTCTTCTTCTCTGTGGAGAAATTTAAAGACTATGGAAGGCTCTCCAGGAGAAACCTCGAGGAGATGCAAGCCGGTGCGCGGGTAGAGATTGATGAAAAGAAGAACAACCCTCTCGACTTTGCCCTCTGGAAGTCAAGCAAACCCGGGGAACCCTTCTGGGATAGCCCATGGGGAAAGGGGAGGCCAGGCTGGCATATCGAGTGTTCTGTGATGAGCCAAAAATATCTGGGAGAGACCTTCGACATCCATGGTGGCGGGAAAGACCTTACCTTCCCCCACCATGAAAATGAGATTGCCCAATCGGAAGCCGCGACCGGAAAACCCTTTGCCCGATACTGGGTCCATAATGGCTTTGTCAACATTAATAAGGAGAAGATGTCGAAATCGCTCGGAAACATCTTAACCATCAAAGAGATTCTCAAGGACTGGCATCCGGAAGTCCTTCGACTCTTCTTCCTCTCCCATCACTACCGAAGCCCTATCGATTATTCGGAAGATAGTCTCCTGGAAGCCAAAACAGGATTGGACCGGTTTTATATTACCTTAGAAGCGATTGGGGAAGAACTGAAGAAACCCGCTCTTCCCGGACAAAAGAAAACTGATTCTTCTGTCATTGAAAATTGTCGTAATTTTATAGAATCCTTCCAGATCCGATTTGAAGAAGCCATGGATGATAACTTCAATACGGCTCTATCTTTAGGATATTTCTACGATCTCCAAAGAAATCTTAACGGTCTTTTGGATATTTCAAAAGGCCGTCCCGCTGAAGAGATCGCGTCAATACTGAAGCAAGGCCGTGACCATTTTTCGAAAATAGGATGGGTTTTTGGACTCTTTCGGGAGGATCCAAGGGATTATCTCGCCCGGCAGAAAAGAGAAGGGCTAAAGAAGCTGAATCTCTCTGAGGAAGAAATCCTTCAATCCATTGAGGGAAGGAACCAGGCCAGAAAAGAGAAGAACTGGAAAAGAGCGGACGAAATACGAAACGACCTACTTTCAAAAGGAATTATCTTAGAGGATACCCCCTCCGGCACCATCTGGAAAATCAAGTAATATCAGTCAAACATGGAATATTGGAATAATGGAATAATGGGTAATCCATGAAGATAATATCTTACTAAATTTTTTCTATTGAAACCCAATATTCCATTCTTCCATTATTCCCGTTGCAAAGATGTCATTCCCTTTTAATCCAACGGATCAATCCATTCACCTGTGTCGTGAGATAGGAAACCATAATAATCAGAACCACCAACAAAAACGTATTCGTATTGACGATCCATAGAATATTCATAATCTCCCCCCCTTCTTCAATGATCATTGATCATTAACCATTGCCTATTCTCCATCGTCCATAGTTCCAACCCCAGTATGACGGCGACCTTTTTGCTTGTCAAGTTTTAAAAAGAAGAAGCCTTAAATTTATGTGCTTGACAAAATTCCACAAGTTTGTATACTTTATATGTAACTAAATAGTTCCATAAGAAAGGATCTTTATGAAAACGAAAGCTCATCTTGTGCTACCCCATGAAATCCTTGAGGAGGTAGACCAAATTGCCGGAAAAAGAAGAAGGAGCCTCTTCATTGCTGAAGCGACCCGGGAAAAACTGGAAAGGGAGCGCTTTTTGAAAACGCTGGAAGAAACAAGGGGGGCATGGAGTGACAAGAGCCATCCTGAGTTAAAAACCGGGAAGGATGTGGAGCAATATGTGAAAGAGAAGAGGCAGTCCTATCGAAAAAGGCTGAAGGGGATCGCAAATGAATAGTTTCCTTTTAGATTCTGATGTGATCATTTGGCACCTAAGAGGTCGAAAGGAAGTCACCGAGATGCTAAGAGATTTACAGAAATTCGGATTGCCAGCTTGCTCGGCTCTTTCTGTTCTTGAAGTTCAGTTGGGGGTGAAAAAAGGAGAAGAGGAAAAAACGGATCGTTTTTTTAAATCTTTGAGAATTTTAGATGTCAATATGGAAATAGCGAACCATGCAGCCAGACTGATTCGTGAATATAGGGCCAAGGGGGTAACCATAGACTTGCCAGATGCCATCATCGCCAGTACCTGTATAATACACGACCTCACCCTCGTCACCTACAATACAAAGCACTATCCAATTGCAGAACTCAAATTCTACCCCGTTCCCCAAAACAACCCCTGATTTTCATACACCTTAACACGCACGGTTCTGGGGTTTCAATCCACGCTCCCGCTGGGAGGAGCGACGCAATTGACAATTGAAGATGCGACCCCGGAACCCAGAACCCTCTCACCTTAAGCCCTGCTTGCAGCAGGCAGGCTCTCCCGCCAGGGGAGAGGGGTTTTTATGGGATTTTTTTAAAGTAAGATGAATTTTTAGTTGTCTGTTTAATCCGTTTCTGGTATAAACCACTTATGTTAGCCCGAGTCCTCAGCAGCGCTGTTTTTGGGATTGACGCCTATGTGGTGGAAGTCGAAGTGGACATCGCCCAGGGGCTTCCCGCTTTTGCGACGGTTGGCCTTCCCGAAGGGGCGGTCAAAGAGTCAAAGGACAGGGTCAAGGCAGCCGTCAAGAACTGCGGATACGACTTCCCTCCCCGGCGGATCACGGTCAATCTTGCTCCAGCCAATATCAAGAAGGAGGGGGCTGCCTTCGACCTTCCCATGGCCATTGGCATATTGGCTGCCACAGAAGTGGTCCAGAAGGGAAGACTGGGCCGGTACTTCATCATCGGCGAACTCTCCCTCGACGGCCAGGTCAAACCTGTCAGAGGGACTTTACCCATTGCCGTTGCCGCAAGGGATGCAGGCCTTCGGGGAATCTTGCTCCCCAGAGGGAACTCAAAAGAGGCCTCTGTGGTGAACGGGATTGAAGTGCTTCCTCTGGATACCCTCTCTGATTGCGTTGAATTCTTAAACGGCGACCTTCATATCGATCCTGTTGTCATTGACCTTGATGAAGTCTTTAAGACGGAGATGAACTATCAAGTTGATTTCAACGAGGTGAAGGGGCAGGAGCATGTGAAGCGCTGTCTGGAAGTGGCTGCTGCAGGAGGACACAATGTGATCATGATCGGTCCTCCAGGCTCTGGAAAGACGATGCTGGCAAAACGCCTTCCCACGATCCTGCCGGATATGAATTTTGAGGAGAGCATTGAAACCACGAAGATTCACAGTGTGCTTGGGCTCATTCCCTCAGACAGCGCCCTCATCGTCACCCGACCCTTTCGAAATCCCCATCACACCATCTCCGATGCAGGCCTGATCGGAGGAGGCCAAATCCCAAAACCAGGAGAGGTGAGCCTCTCTCATAACGGAGTCCTCTTCCTGGACGAACTTCCTGAATTTAAGAAGAATGTCCTGGAGGTGATGCGGCAACCCCTGGAAGAGGAAAGGGTGACCATTTCCCGGGCAGCCACCTCCCTCACCTATCCTGCCCGCTTCATGCTCCTCGCTGCGATGAACCCCTGTCCCTGCGGTTATTACAGTGATCCCAATAATGAATGCACTTGCACCATTCCCCAGATTCAACGCTATCGCTCCAAGATCTCCGGGCCTTTAATGGATCGGATCGATATCCATATTGAAGTTCCAGCGGTGAAGTACCGGGACCTGGCAAGCCGTGATTCAGGAGAACCCTCCCGTGAGATCAAAAGAAGGGTCGATGGATCCCAGAGGGTTCAACTCAATCGGTTCAAAGGAATGAAGATTTACTGTAATGCCCAGATGTCGAACCGCCATATCAAAAAGTACTGTCAGATTGATGAGGCGAGCCAGAAGTTGCTCGAGATGGCCATTGATAAATTTGGATTGAGCGCCAGGGCTTATACTCGGATCTTGAAGGTGGCCCGAACCATCGCCGATCTGGAGGGCCAGGATGACATCCAACCCGCTCACCTCTCTGAAGCCATCCAGTACCGCACCCTGGACCGAAATCTGATTTCATAAACCCGGCGACAAGATGGAGACGGTTGAAACCTTCTCAGAATTTTTAATAAAGATCGGGGCGCCGAACTTTTTAGCCATTGGCATCGTCCTCATTGTCCTTTGGCTTCTCATCTCAGGGTTCAGAAGAGGATTAAAAAAGAGAAAGTCGGATAAAGAAACTGAAGATAATAGTGAACATAACGGTGAAGAATAATTTGGTAATGATACTTACCGCAGTAAACCCCGTTAGAAATTCCAGCGGGGCATTAAACCCCGCCCTGCCTACCGGCCCCGGTCCCGACCGAGGGCGGGGCAGGCAGGCGGAATTAATCTGAAATGTAACCCCGCTGCAGAGCAGCGGGCATTATTTCTAACGGGGTAAATATATCACGGATATTGCTCCTCATCAATAGGTTAAAAACTCTTACAATTGATTGTCCGACGATTTTGTGTAATACTTTGAGCCACCGTTAATCATTTCAGGGAACCCCTGGGTGGATCAAAAACAAAAAGGAGGGATGATGATGAACAGAAAGAAGATAGTTTGTGTCGCTCTTGTTCTGCTCTTTAGCAGTCTGTTTTTCACGGGTGAGGTTCTGGCCCAAACACGGCTCGTTGTCAAATCGGCGAGGGCAGGCACTTCTTATTATGCCCTGGCCATGGGGATGGCAAAGGCCATCATGACCGTCCCCGGAATTGAGGCTTCGGTCGAAGAGAGCCTTGGATCGGTTGCCAATGTGAAGGAGGCGAGGACGCGAAGCCATTTTATTTTCACCTCCACTTCGGACCTCATCGCGCAGGCATTGAAAAAAACAAAACCTTTCGATGAGGGAGGATATGAGAGGATCCGGACACTCTGGCCCATTCCAGGTGTTACCGTCCATTGGGTGGTGAGAGAGGACAGCGGGGTCAGGACCATCCGGGACCTCGAGGGAAAGCGATTTATCCCCGGAGGAATTGGGACAGCCACGGAACGACTCACCAAACTCATTCTGAAAATCTATGATCTCGAAGGAAAGATCGATCTTCCTGCCGTAGATTTAAAGGAAGGTGTCGATGCGGTGGTCAATCGCAGGGCTGTTGGTTTCACTACCGGGAGCCCCTTTCCAACACCCATGGTCATGGAGATCACCGCAACCACTCCTGTCCGGCTTCTTGTGATGGGAGAGGCGGAATTCAGAAAGCTTTTCGAAATTGATCCCACCTATTCTCTCACAACCATCCCGGCCGGAACCTACAAGGGGATCGATTACGATGTGAGAACCGTTGCCTCCCCTGTTCTAACCTATACCACAGACGACCTTCCCGAAGACATTGCCTACAAAGTGACCAGGGCTTTCTGGGAAAACAGAAGGATTCTGGCCGAGGCCCACCCCATCGGTAAAGTCCTTGATATCAAGGGGATTAAATACGGTGTGGCGAAGATTCATCCGGGAGCGCTAAAGTATTATAGCGAGGTTGGTGTGGACATCCCGCCTTCTATGAGATAATGAAATATCTGAGGGACAGGAACCCCATCACTTACAGCTCTTCCTGTCCCTCCATCTCCATGGGTCATGGAAAAAATCTATAAGAGCATCTCTCCTGTCACCTTCATCTTCTCCATCCTCCTGGCGCTCTTTTCCCTGCTTCTTCCCATCTATGCCTTCATCCCGAATCTGATTGAAAGGTCGATCCATTTAGGGCTCGCCATTCCGATCATCTTTTTAGCCGGAAAGAAACCGACAAATCGTTTGGCCCTCATCGTCAACCTGACTTTAACTTCTCTTGGACTCTTTCTCTGCATTTACATCATTATCGACTTCGAAGGGGTGCTCAATCAGTTCGGGATTGTCAAGAACCCCTATCAGACCCTGATGGGTCTGGCCATGGTGCTGATCGTGCTGGAATGCGCGCGAAGGATGATCAAGCCCGTGCTTCCTGCGATCACCCTTCTCTTCCTCCTCTACGCCCTTTATGGCCATCACATTCCTGGCTATTTCGGCCATGTGAAGTACGACCTCTCCCAGGTCATGGGGTTGCTCTATCTGACGACCGGAGGCCTCTGGGGCCAGCTCACAGGAATTTCGGCCAATATCATCGCCATCTTCGTCTTTCTGGGTGCGTTCATCGGCTACACAGGAGGGGGAACCGGGTTTAGAAAAATTTCCATTCGCCTCGCAGGAAGATTGAAAGGCGGGCCGGCCAAAGTGGCAACCGTGGCCAGCGCCATGTTTGGAACCATTTCCGGAAGCGCTTCTGCCAATGTGGTCACCACAGGCGCCTTCACCATCCCCATGATGAAGAAACTGGGATTCCGCCCTCCCTTTGCCGCGGCTGTGGAGGCCGTGGCCTCAACAGGAGGGCAAATCATGCCTCCCATCATGGGCGCAGGGGCCTTCATCATGGCCGAATTGACCCAGACTCCCTACCTCAAAATTGCCATGGCCGCCTCCCTGCCGGCTGTCCTCTACTTTTTCACCGTCTGGATGGGAATCCATTTCTTTGCCATGAGGGATGGCCTTCACGGGCTTGAGGCGAAGGAGATCCCCTCCTGGCCTGAAACCCTCGGGGCAAGCAGTTTCTTCATCATCCCTTTTTCGATCCTGATCTTTTTTCTCCTTCGTTATTACACTCCGCAGTACGCTGCCTTCTGGGCCACGCTGAGCACCCTTCCTCTGGCCTTCTTCACGCTCGACTGGAAATTGGATCGGACCTTCTTAACAAAAATAAAGGGAGCGGTTCAGGAAGGCGCTTCCCAGGTTGCCATGATCGCCAGCATCTGCGCCTGTGCCCAGATCATCATCGCCATTCTCTCCTATACCGGATTGGGCGTGAAGATCTCCACTTTCATTGTCGATTTTAGCGGAGGCATTCTCTTCCTCACGCTGGTCCTCACCATGGTCACCTGCATCATTCTCGGAATGGAGGTCCCCACCACGGCCGCCTATATCATGGCTGCCATTGTGGCCGCTCCTGTGCTGATTAAACTGGGCATCCATCCGCTCGCGGCCCACCTTTTCATCTTCTATTTCGCCATCCTCTCCGCCATCACCCCTCCTGTCTGTGGCGCTGTCTTTATTGCCTCGGGAATGGCTGAAGCCGATTGGATACAGACCGCCCGCTACAGTCTCCGGTTGAGCTATGCCGCTTTCTTATTGCCCTTTGTCTTTATCTATGACAACTCCCTCCTTCTTATCATAGGAGGTCTCCTGGATACTATTTTATGCATCATCCGGACGACCATGGCCATGACCCTCCTGAGCGCAGGGTTTATCGGACAGTTTCGAAGGGAATTGAACATTGCAGGCAGGCTCGTCTTGCTGGCCCTGGGGATTCTATGGATTGTAAATCACTGGCTCTGGGATCTGATCGGTTTGATCGGAACGATCATCGTTGTCTGGGACCGGAAATGGATCTATAAAAATTGATGCCGCGACGGTATAAGATTAACCGGCAGGAGGCTCAATGAAGGCATCTCTCAGAAGTTTGCTCTGTCTTAAAAAGGCCTGGCGGGGATTCCTTGTGTCCTTCATCAACGAGATCTCCTGTGTGATCAATCTCGTGACGTTCAATATATAGGTATCCGGTTTCTTAACTTCCCTCTGATAGAGAGGATGTTGTTGATTGATATAGATCACCGTGCCCTCTGTAAAACATTCCG
>JASEIE010000459.1 GCA_030024065.1 Thermodesulfobacteriota bacterium | reverse complement strand
GTCACGGTCTGTGGAGATAACAAAAGCCATTACAGCCTTACGAAATAAGGGGATATAGTTCACTGACCATTATTCTGAATTCCACCCTCACCTATTTAATCAACCCCAATTCTTCCAATTTTCGAGGAGTGGGGATTCCGTCCTCCGACCAGCCCCGATATTCATAATATTCGCTGAGCATCTGGCCGAGGGGGGGAAGATTGGGCGTCAATCCCTTTCCGGTTCGTTTGAAGGTGAGGGAGCGGAAGGGAAGGGTGTCATCTTTCCGGCTGATTCCCAATCTCACATTTTAGATTGAAAATTCTTTCTCCTGTTTTTATGAAATCATCGATGGTCATCTCCCTTCCAGTCACGTCTCGATACCATTTCACGATATCCGTGATCGTCACGCCGCCGAAAAGGATGAACTTGCAGAGTTTGAGGGAGTCCATCATTCCCATCAGGTTCTGACTCTTCGCCGCAAGGATTCCTTTCCCTTCCACCTGGTATCGATCCAGGGGCTCCGGGACGCCTATTTCAGGTGATTTGAGAACCCTCTCAAAAGTGTGAGTGAGGCCGGCGAGATGGCATGCCCCTCTGGAGGAGGTGGCAAATCCCGTTGCCCCTCCATTGTAACCTCTGGGGTCGTGAGCAGGGAACTCTAATCCCTTAATGTGCATGGCAAACTCAACCGAATTCTTACCGATCGACTCTGCGGCCTTTCTTACACCTTTTCCTAAAACTTCTCCGAAGCCTTTCTTTTGAGCGATCATTTTGATCATCTCGATGAGCGCCTCACAACTTCCCCAGCGCAGTTCAATTCCTCCTGTATCCTCACGATTGATCAAACCCTTCTCAAAGGCCTCCATTCCAAAAGCAATGACTCCGCCTGTGGAGATCGTATCAAGTCCGAAACGGTTGCAGAGTTCATTGGCATAACAGAGGGCTTCGAGATTATCGATCAGGCAATTGCTTCCAAGGAGAGCAAGGG
>JASEIE010000458.1:653-979 GCA_030024065.1 Thermodesulfobacteriota bacterium | reverse complement strand
GTGAAAATGAAACCGGTGCTCGTGCGGCCTCTCCCATCTGGGTCGCTTTTATGTCAAGGGTGTTGAAGGACAAAGAGGTAAAAGATTTCCCTATCCCCGTAGGGATTGAGTTTATGAAAGTCAATCCTAAAACAGGTCAGATGGGTTCGGATAAAGGAGGAGTTCTTGAATGTTTCAAGGAAGGAACAGGACCTACCCCAAAAACTTCGTCCCGATCTGTTGCAACCACCGATTTCTTCAAATTCGATATGAATCTCTCTTCAAAAATAAAGTGATGGTAGAAGGAGTTAAAAGGTTAAGAAGCCCGTTTCGTAATTCGGCAACGG
>JASEIE010000458.1:0-643 GCA_030024065.1 Thermodesulfobacteriota bacterium | reverse complement strand
CGAAGCCCGCCCTGTACCATATTAGGTTCAGGGCCCGTTTCGTGAGGCGTCGAGAGGTAACGTAAAAAGAATCAAAAAACGGCAGACGTAACCTTTTATTAACGATAGGGGCCTCGACAACGATAAACGATTGAAAAGGTTAACGGTGACGATGCTGGTATCGAAGCCCGAAGCCCGAAAAACGAAACTCGAGTATCCAGTATCTATTAACGAGTAACGAGCCTCGATACGATCTTCGACAACGATAAACGAGGAAGGTTGGTGCCGAAGGGGGGATTTGAACCCCCACAGGACGTACATCCCACTAGACCCTGAATCTAGCGCGTCTACCAAATTCCGCCACTTCGGCCCTTTGAAACCACAGGATTGAAATAAATTAGATTCTATTTTATATTTTTTTTGTTTAAAGTCAAGTCATGAAAGATAAAGGGTTAATGGGTTACGGTAAGGAAGCCCGTTTGGGTAAAGCAAAGTGGTAAGGTGAAATCTTTAAGACCAATGACCTAACCGAATGACAAAACTGGCATCTTAACCTTAGCCCTAAAACCTACAACTTTTAATTGCCACTATGGAAATCATCAAAGGGATTGAAAATTTAAAAAGACCTTTCAGGAACCCCGTGGTGACGCTGGGAAATTTTGAT
>JASEIE010000457.1 GCA_030024065.1 Thermodesulfobacteriota bacterium | reverse complement strand
AAAAACCATCGCGCCCTTTGGAGGAATTGCGGACATCCGTGGTTTTCACCCTAAAAACCCTTTAAATGTTAACAAGTTAGTCCAAAACAAAGTATTGTACCTGAAAAAAGCGTGAAATAATACTACTCGAATATGGAAACCTTAAAAACACAATGAATTCGGACTTTCAATTTCTAAAATATTTAGCAAATTGGTTGAATTTTTATCAGGTCTTAACCTCAAATACCCTGATAATCTGAATGCAGGGAGTCAAAATACAAGTAATTACTCGATAAACTCTAGCAAAAAATAATAAATTGAAAGTTGATGAAACTACTTTTTAGCAAATGCAAATTTATTTCCCTTTTTTAACTGAACCAATGAATAGGTGAGAAACCCGCAAAGTGAGGCAGGTTGCACTCCCCAAGGGAGAGATGTAAAATTCTTAGTCCTTTTTGCATCGGGCACAATGTTCCCTTTTAGGGAATGTTCTGCCGGAAGAGTTTTATCACGATTATATAGCGTCTCCATAAGGATTTAAAGATTAATTTGCTTTGCTGGTGGTAAAGAAAATACCATTTTCACGCTTTTTTCAGGTTGTATAATAGGCGGAATTATCATATCATAATATAATAATATTTCTGTCTAATATCTGTTAACCCAAATATTGGAATGAACATATGAGAGAAATTTTTCCTGATCCGATAAAGAACCTTCCCAAAGCAGATATTCCGTTGAATGGCCTTACCGCCTATCTCTCGCAAGCCGAAACACACCAGATTCTTTTTATGCAGTTTGAAGAAGACATTGAATTACCAGAGCATTCCCACGAAAGCCAGTGGGGGATTGTTCTTGAGGGGAGAATTGATTTAACGGTTGACGGCGCAGTGAAGACTTACTTAAAAGGTGATCGCTACTTCATTCCGTCTTGGGTAAAACATTCAGCAAAAATATACACTGGATATGCTGATATCACATTTTTCAATGAAAATGGTCGTTATAAAACGAAATGACAGAAAAAATAAGAATAGAG
>JASEIE010000456.1 GCA_030024065.1 Thermodesulfobacteriota bacterium | reverse complement strand
TACTTGCCTCAAACAAGGAGCTTGCTAAAAGGTTGGATGAGCTCGAGAAGAAATATGATGCTCAGTTTAAGTTGGTTTTCGATGCTATCCGACAGCTAATGGCACCGCCAGAACCGGAACCTCCAAAGAAACGATTAGGGTTCCTGGTGGAAGAACCGCATGTGCCCTACAAATCCTCAAAAGGATCTAAAAAGCGGAAAAGGCAGTAAGCCTTTCTGGGGAACCGCATCAGAGCGGTTTCGTTTTGGAGTTACACCTTGCGCCTTACGCTTGACGCCTGACGGTTTCTGAAATGGCACAGGATAGGTTGGAAAAATGTATGTAAACTCTGGCTCGAGGAGCGGACACCAGAACAGTTGAAAGGGGAAGTAGGAGAGTCAGGTTGTAAAACCGGTTGAAATCCAAATACCCAAAGCCTGACCCTGCAGCTCTGCTGCAGCTCTGCACATTGAAGTAATAGAGATCGTAGGCATTGGAAAGAGAGATAAAGAAGAGATTTACAAGCTGGTTGCCAGGAGGCTAAAGAGATTGGTCTAAGTATAAAGAAGACCGGTGTCATCCATAGAAAAGTTGGCCATTCCAAATGCGCCTGCCTGCGGTAGGCAGGGATTTCGGAATTCCGAATGCAGAGTAAACAATTAGGGATACATCCCCAATCCAATCCCTATCACTCGCTGATGTTGATCAAATCGTTGAGCGATGCTACACCTTCCCGTTCAAGAAGCGTACTCAGGTGCGTATCGCTACGAACATCGAAATCACGACAATACTGCTTCTCAATCGTTCCTACGTGGGTGTCTCCACGTTTCTGACGGAGCTCATCGTCCTCATTACGGCTGCGATAGCCACGCATTCCAGGTGCATCTCTTGCCATTAAAATCTCCTTTCTCCTATTATTGTGGCCTTAAAAGAGGTCCTCTTCATCGGTTACTCTAATGAAAGATATCCTTTTTCAAGCTCCTTCAAAATCCGTTTATTGAGCACATCGGCTGAAACGTCATATATTCCGATT
>JASEIE010000455.1 GCA_030024065.1 Thermodesulfobacteriota bacterium | reverse complement strand
CATTCCATCCACTTTACAGAATCATTCCCACCCAATCACTCGGTCTGCAGAGATGGAAGGACATCGCCCTGGACAAAGCCTACGCCATCGGAAGAAGAGGTGAATGGCGTGACTACATTGACCTTTACTTCTGCATAAAAGCCGGGTTCTCTCTCAAAGGCATTATGAATGGATGCAAAAAGAAGTTTGGAGTCCTCTTCTCTGAAAAACTCTTTTTGAGCCAACTCTGTTATTTCGGAGATATCAAAGACTTTTCGATCGACTTCGTTGACAGGGAAGTGACATCGTTAGAGCTTCAAAATTTCTTTGAAAGGGAGGTCAAGTCATTGGGGCTGAATCGTTTGATCTCCTGACCCCGGATAGTAAACCCCGTTAGAAATTCCAGCGGGGCATTATTTCTAATGGGGTAAAAATGGTTTGCTTAAAAATCCCGAGCAGTTCCCTCTAAATTCCTGTTGACTGGTGTGTCTTTCATGGTCACCGAAAATTTAGGTTGATTTTTTGGGACCATTTTTATAGCATATGAGTAATATGGGCATTCCAAATTCCACATTACGAAATCTTATTCAGGTAAACCCCATTAGAAATTCCATCGGGCCTTCGCCGCGCCGAAGTGGCTCCGGCCACGCAGGCGGGGCATTAACCCCCACCGGAATTATTCTGAATTGTAACCCCACTGCAGCCGCCAGCCCGGAGGGAGCAGCGGGGCATTATTTCTAACGGGGTAAATACCCCCCCCAACGTTACTATTTTCACAAAACCTTTTTAAAAACAGAGAGGCAATTGAAGAATTCGGTTTAAGGGCGATGGATTGGCGTTTCCAGGGCAGATAGGATTTGAGAGGGATGAATTAGCCCTGGATTGTAGGATTCAAGAAATTGGTGAGGGGATGCAAGGGGTAGGATTTTCGGGACTAGACTGGCTTAAAGAAAAAGATCCCCCCTGGGTTGGCGAGGAGATATGTGCGATAAGACAGTAAAGTCCCTTGACCCCTTCACTCCCTCTGAACGAGGTTAAG
>JASEIE010000454.1 GCA_030024065.1 Thermodesulfobacteriota bacterium | reverse complement strand
AACCCCGTTAGAAATTCCAGCGGGGCATTATTTCTAACGGGGTAAACATGCCTTCTTGCCTATCCAGCATTATCCTGAATGAGAAGAGAGCTATGAAAAACTACTTTTCGCTCTCTGATCACACAGATTTCAAAAAAATGATTCCTCAGAGATTTCTGGACTTTTCCAGGAATCTCGAGAAAAACAATTGACATCTTCAATGGTTATGGTAATTTGTATGCTAAAAAACATACTATTATAAGATATCTTTCAGTCCTCTTCCCCTGACTTCAATCAAAGGATGAGGTTGCCCAATGGCCAGAATTCAAATTTCAAACGCTCCATCTGGTCGAATAATCGTTTCCTTCCCCTACGATCCTGTCCTCGTTCAAAAGGTTAAAACCATCGATGGCCGCAAATTAAATCATGCCGAAAAATACTGGCGTTTTCCCCATACAGATGGAACCCTTTCACCACCCATCTTTTGGGGGGCGGAACCGATCTCCGATATATTCAAGAGCTTTTGGGGCACTCCCATAGCAAAACGACTGAAATTTATACTCACGTGAGCATGAAAAGCTTGGGAAAGATAATGAGCCCTTTAGATACCCTTGAGTTAGCGAAAGGAGGTGATGAGTGACACTATTTGTCAGGTGGAAGGTTTTTGGCGATTCTGCCAGAGTTAGTATATCCGCACCAGGTGCTGATAGCATCCCCAAAATAGGATTATATCAGCACCAAGTGAGGATGTGAACGAGTTAGCCAAAATACCGCTTCGCTCGAACGCCTGAACGGCGTTCGCATTTTGGTACGCACTGCTGGACTACCTAAGAAGGAGGTGTTCGTATGACTAATGAATCAGTTTGGGGGATTCTTGAGAAGTGGGAGTTCACAGGAGAGATGGCTCCTGCGATGGCTGAAGTGATTGACCAGCAACTTGATAGCCTCATGGAGCGAGAGCTCAGCGAAGTTGAACGTTCAGTGGATCCGCAACCCGACCTTGCCTTTGCCAGATTAACGCGTTTGATCTCTTTCCTAAATGTAGCATTTACAAGGCGGCCTT
>JASEIE010000453.1 GCA_030024065.1 Thermodesulfobacteriota bacterium | reverse complement strand
GGCTAAGACCTCTTTAGGTCCATGACATCTTCGATTACATAACCGCTTTTCTTTTACTTGCATGGAGAACAGTAATACCCACCACCTCTCCCTTTTCATACCTGATGATCACGTCATCGTCAGTAAGCTCACTATCGTCCGCATGACTTGGTTTCTTAAAATTTAAATATAGAACATCTGCTTCCTCATCATAACTATACCAGATGCGCTTAAAGGGTATGTTTAATAATTGGGGAGTAAGGTTTTGTATCGCTTTTACATCTATCGAGGCCATATCTTAATCCTCCTTCCAATCTGTTTGATTCTCTTTGTTAAGAAAGCTGTAATAACAAATCCTTCAACTCTGCTTATCTCTTTATACACTACGACCAAGTATTTTCCAGGTTCAATTTCTTTGGTTGCAAGTAACTCTCCGGCATTGCCTTTATAAATAACTCCTGGTTCTTGGAGGGTTTCAAGAACCTCAAAATAATAACCAGCCATTTCGGAATGTTCCTCAGTGACATGAAACCATCTCTCTTCTGTTAAACGAATAAGCATGCCGTTTTTCGATTTAACTATTTCCATGGCAACTCAAAAAATCTCAACAACTTATGTGGAAACCATTTCTTTTAAAATACATTATACTAAAAAACGAAACATTGTGCTAATGAATTTGGTGATATGAATATTTTGCCAAAAAGTACCATTCGACCTAAGATATTCCTCCCCATCGATGGGGAATGCGGGTGATGGTGGGTATCGGTAGCGTCGGCATTTATTGCCGACGATGAGTGATCTAAATAAAATCAGAAAATATTCTTTGGCAGAGTGACCCTGTGGTGATGAGGCTGGAACGAAGATTTGATCTGCAGTTAGAGAAATTACCGATTGTTAGGCCATGAAAACCAAAATGATAGGCGCTGTCCCCATTGCATTTTGTCCAAAGTCAAGGGCTGACCCCGTTGCCCTTCACGACGTGTTGAATAGGACGCTACGAGGGCATCCCGCCTCAGGCGGGATTTCTAGGTCGCAGGGGGAATCTCTTCTCTCTGCAGTTCCGTCTCAGACGGGATT
>JASEIE010000452.1:489-1058 GCA_030024065.1 Thermodesulfobacteriota bacterium | reverse complement strand
CTTGTTGGTTCTCCTGGGGGATCATTGCAATCATACCTCCTGATCTCTTTTTCAAGTTTCACAAATTGCCCTTGACTCTCTTCAAAGACGCTAAGCAGGATGCGCCGCTCAAGATGGCGCTGGCCCGAAGAGAAGAGTGTGGGGACTTCCTTGAGGAGCCCTCGCAGCATACGGGCGATCAGTCTTAACTCCCTGAGCCATTTGCCCTCCGGCCCCTCTTTCAAGACCTTCGCCTCCCAGGCTTCCTCCCTCGCACGGAGGGTCTTTAGGAAGAGCTGGGGTTGAAGCACCATGTTCTCTCTTTGCTTATGATTGGCCTTCTGGTAGTGGCGGAAGAAAAGGGCCAACTCCCGCGTGGACAGAGACGCTTTGGAAAGATTCTCGGAAAGCGCCTTCCCATGCTCTGGCATTGCGCGCGCAATAGGGGCGATGACCCGGGTGGCCGCCCAGGTCGAGATCGCCCCCTTTCGGATCAACTCTAAAAGATCTTCAGAAAGCGCATTGTAAAGAGCCAGTCGCCCAGAGACCCAACCCTGTTTCCGTCCCACCATGGAAGCAATCCTGCTCTG
>JASEIE010000452.1:252-479 GCA_030024065.1 Thermodesulfobacteriota bacterium | reverse complement strand
GAGCCCGAGCCAAAACCTCCACCAAGGCCTCTTCTTCTTTGCATTCCCAGATCTCCGCCACCACCGTATCACGCCCACAGCGCCTCAGAGCCTTCACTCTCAGGTAACCCTCGATCAGCACAAAGGAGCTCGTGCCCTCTCTCAAAACGATCACAGGAATGATCTGCCCGAAGCGCTCGATCGAACTGGCCAGGGCAAAAACCCTCTCAGGCCGGTGAATCCTCGTA
>JASEIE010000452.1:0-242 GCA_030024065.1 Thermodesulfobacteriota bacterium | reverse complement strand
GCGAAGCGCGAGATGGGCGATCTCGATCTCTTTCACTTCTCGGAGATGTCCAGAATCCATGATCACCTCAGTCTCGACGGGGAAATCGATCCACCACCCGACCCCTGCATCCGCAAAAATGGCACCGCCCCCTCCTCTCAAACCCTGCCCTGGCATCAACCCTAAGGAAGCGGCCATCAACAAGAGACCCTGTAACCCATGAGGCCAACCCTTTTGAAGATCGATCATCCATCTTTTTTTCA
>JASEIE010000451.1 GCA_030024065.1 Thermodesulfobacteriota bacterium | reverse complement strand
ACATCGATATCCCCCGCCTTGAGGCTGGCAATCTGGGCGCTCGGATCTCCGATGAATTTGAAAGTGACTTTATCGAGATAAGGAAACCCCTTCCGATGATACTCCTCAAATTTTGCAAGGATGACCCGATCTCCACGAATCCATTCGACAAATTTAAAGGGTCCTGTCCCCACCGGCGCGGTCTTCAGTCGATCCACTGCCTGCTTGTTAACGATAATAGAGTCCGGCCTGGCCAGATTGAAGAGAAACATCGAGTTGACATTCTTCAATTTGAACTTCACGGTGTGGCTGTCCGCAACCTCTACCGATTCAATGTCCCGATAATATTTGATGTTTGGGATGTTCGTTTTCGGATCCATCAATCTCTCAAAGGTGAACTTCACATCCTCCGCGTCGAAAGGTTTCCCGTCATGGAACTTGACGCCCTTTTTAAGGAGGAAGGTATATTCCTTTCCATCTTTGGAGATCTTATATTCTCTCGCCAGGGCCGGAACGATCTTTCCATCCCGATCGATCCCGACCAGACCTTCCAACACATTGCCATAGACAACTCTGGGAATGGCTGCGGAGGTGGCTGTGGTGGGGTCCAATCCCGGAGGTTCAACGCTCTGGGCGATGGTGAGCGACCCTCCATAGACTGGTTTGGGTTGGGCGTAGGTGGCCGTCGTTAAAAGAACAAAGGCAAGACCGATCAAACTCATCAATAAAAACTTTCTCATCCCTCATCCTCCACTTTTAATTTGGGTTCAAGGATTCAAGGTTTCATGGGTTCGAGTGATTTCTTAATTATTCCAATTGAACCCTTAAATCCTTAGCCCCTGTGGTTAAGAGATACTATCCAAATCATCTCCGATTGTCAAACCGCCCTGGAGGAAGAAACCTTCTCAAAAACCCGGTCCAGAACGTGAACCGCCTTAATAATTTCACCCTTCTCAACCGACAGCGGCGGTGTGATCCGTATGACATTCCCGTATAGGCCGCCTCGGCCGATGAGAAGCCCCTCTTTCTTTGTCCCTTCAAAGATCTCATTGACCAAATCCGGAGCCGGTTCCTTTCCCTCCTTGACGATTTCCATCCCC
>JASEIE010000450.1 GCA_030024065.1 Thermodesulfobacteriota bacterium | reverse complement strand
CAAGTAGTCATCGCATCCCGAGTCCAAGCCTTTCACAATATCTTCGGCCGTGTCCTTTGCCGTAACAACCAGAATGGGAACCTTATTTTTATTACTTCGGATTCTCCTTAGAACATCCAGTCCGGCAATTTTGGGGATCATCAAATCGAGCACAATCAAATCGTAATCGTTCACCTCAGACATATAAAGGCCCGACTCTCCATCGAGGGCCGTATCAACGGCGTAGTGCTCCTCTTCGAGCCCTTTTTTAATGAAATTGGCCACTTTGATCTCGTCTTCTATAACAAGAATTCTCATCTGCGATTTCCCATCGGGCAGGATCAAATCTTTATAACATTATAAATTTAATATAAAAAATTGCAATATCGAATTTGTTTTTCTCTTTTGCTTGACACCATCCCTCCAACTCTGTTAGCATTTTTAGAATTTTTCAAACAGGAGAGATGACCATTGATCAAGCTGGCGGGAATCCAGACATCTTGTAATGAAGAAAAAGAGAAGAACATCGAAAAGGCAATAAAATTTGCACAAATTGCTGTCGAGCGGGGAGCCAACATCATCTGCTTTCAGGAACTTTTTGCCACACACTGGTTTCCAAGAGAGATGAATCCCTGCCATTTTCTCTTGGCCGAGACAGCGGACGGCCCAACCGTTATGAGGATGCAAGAATTGGCTAAACAGTACGGGGTGGTTTTGGTCTGCCCGATTTTTGAAAAAGACGAGCAGGCGTTTTATAATTCCACAGTGGTCATCGATACGGGAGGAGAGGTTTTAGGAAGCTATCGAAAGGTTCATGTTCCACAGATTCCCCTCTGGGAAGAGAGATTCTATTTCTCTTCCGGTAACCTTGGATTTCCTGTGTTTCAAACGAAGTTTGCCGTGATCGGCGTTCAAATCTGTTGGGACAATTTTTTTCCAGAAGGATCCAGAATATTGGCTCTGAAGGGAGCCCAGATCATCTGTTCCCCTACGGCAGCTGCTTTTGCCTCACAGGAGAGATGGAAGACAGTGATTTCGAGCAATGCGATGACAAATGGGGTATTTATCTTCAGGGTGAACCGGGTGGGAAGCGAAGAGAAACA
>JASEIE010000044.1 GCA_030024065.1 Thermodesulfobacteriota bacterium | reverse complement strand
TAAAAACTGTGGAAATAGAGATCTCAAAACTTCCGTTTCTGGTTTATGGGGACAGAAAAGATCTTGAAGCGAAAGATATTAAACCTGTTACAATTTAACCTCGGAAGCCCCTACTAAGAAATGGGAAGACGAAAAACAAAGACATCCTGACACATCCCATCGATGAATTATTCAATGTGTGGGGTCAGGCATTAGTAATAAGGTATTGATGTGCCCTGCAATCACTCCGGCGGACGATGTAAATACCGCCGCTGATTTCAAACGTTCTTTCAAAGAAAGAATTGATTATTATCCTCCCAGATAGAGGCGGCGGACATCCGTCATGTGCAAAGGTTCAGGTCTATAATCTTGGCATTGAAAGGATTCAAGAGGTCGCAGTTCACAGAAGCATTGGCTTCACACCTATAAGCCAGATTATGAACAAGCCGAACTCGAATGCAAACATTATAGACCCAACCCCGTTTCAGTGTAACTCCCTACTCTTAAATAAATTTGGCTAATAGCGATTTGAAAAATTTCACTGCCTCTGGATCTGCCCGTTTTGTACTCCAGACATATTCACCAAAACCTAACTGGGCCAATACATACTTGCCGAAAGCAACCTGTCCGATGGCGATCTCGCCTGTGGCAAACTGACCGAGACCAAACATCAAACCTATTGCAACTTGACCGATGGCATAAAGCCCGGTGGCTCCCTGCCCCAAACCCAGAAGCAGACCGAGCCCAAGCTGGCCGATGGCAATGACCCCGAACGAAGCTTGCCCGACGGCCAGAATCCCTGCTGCAAGCCTTCCCACAGCGACGATTCCTTTGGCGATGATCCGCCTGCCTGTCTCAGGGCATTTTCCGCGGGTATAATGCAGGAGGGGCAGCCCCAAGAAAGTGGCGTAGGATTTAAACTCCGCAAAATAGGCGCCGTTGGGATAGGCAAACCGTCGCCACACCCCGAAACTTGTCTGCTCAATCTTATACTCGACATTTTCCAGTAATAGATTTTTCATGGTCCAACCTTTTCTCCCCTTCTTGTTTCAGGCCAATTAAAATGGGAAGTGTCCCCAATAAAAAGGAGAGGGCTGTTTCATTCTGTTACTCTTTGGGTTTCCTCAATAAAAAAGGGGGTACAGAGCATTCCCACACTCATTTTTTTGACCCAAATTCTTACCATCTTAACGATTTCCCCGTCCAGGTCCACAATATTCGGTAGCTCTTCCAGAAAAGAAATATCGCCACTATTGAACTCATAATAAGAAGGGTTGCTTCTGTAAGGATCTGGCACCAAGATGACCTTTTTAGGCTCATAGGGATGTTTGAGTGGCGATCCGGAGAAAGGGACATGGGTTTTTCTCAATTCCTTCAAATCCTTTGGCCTTTTATAGGCTTGAATCTCGAATCTCCTACCCTCCTGGGGAATATTTTTAATTGGCATACCACACCCCCTTTTTAAAAAAATCGTTTCAATGCTTTTTGGCTCTGGATTCCTTGAAGTCTAGATCCCTTTTATTCCATCTCTCCTGATAAAATATAGAATCGTTTCTTTTTGTGTCCCTTGTGGCCATCAACTTTCCCCTTTGCCTTTTCCCGGCACGTAGTATATCTCAGGGCTCAGACCAAATCGGAGCGTGATATCCATCCAAGACTTGCCACCCAGCCTTAGGTCGACGATGGCTGCAGGGGCCACACGTGCCCTCTGTGCAATAAAGAGGATGACAGGGATCTCTTCATCAGGTATCCTTCTCTCCCTGATGATAACGACCTCCTTCTCGGGCACCCTGAAATACTCCTGGATTGAAAAATAGAAACTCCTTAAACCCTCCTCTCCCATGGAGACTCCAATATTCACCTGGGGCTGCGCATAGCTTGCTGGACTGCCAAAAAAACACAGAAAAGCAATAAAAAAAGCAGCGACGGTCTTCATGAGTTTTCTCCTTTCGTTATACCCCATCTGGCTTAGGCCTTCCGAATCCTTTCATTGTCATTTTTATAAATCGAAAGTATAATGCTTGCAAGTGAATTTTCGGCAACCGTCAGTGTAATTTCTGCCAATGACCCACGACCGAATCTCCTGGTTAAAGGAGGGAAATATGAACCCTGATTTATGGGCTCTTCACCGACAGATGCTCCGGAGCAGGAGGTTTGAGGAGTCTGTGACCGATTTGTGGATCAAAGGAAAAATCTCCGGGGAGATGCACCTGGGGATTGGGGAAGAAGCCATTGCCGCAGGCGTGGTAGCCCATCTTCGTGAAGGAGATGCCATGGCCCTTGATCACCGCGGTACACCTCCATTGGTTGCCTGCGGAGTGGATTTGGTATTTCTTCTCAGGGAACTTCTGGGTGATGCAGACGGCCTCTGCTCCGGGATGGGCGGACACATGCACCTTTTCTCTCCTGAACACCTTGCTGCCTCATCCGGGATTGTCGGCGCAGCCGGACCTTTAGCTTCAGGTTTTGCCCTGGCCGCCCAACACCTCCGGCCAGAAAATCTGGCCGTGGCCTTCTTCGGAGAAGGAGCCATGAATCAGGGGATGCTGATGGAATCCCTGAACCTGGCCATTGTCTGGAAACTACCTCTCCTCTTTGTCTGCAAGGATAACGAATGGGCGATCACCACCCGTTCCTCTTCCGTAACCGGAAGGGATCTTGCCGGACGCGTACAGGGCTTCGGCATGCCTGTCCTATTGGTGGATGGAACCAATGTGGAGGCGGTGTGGCACGCCGCAGGTCAGGGAGTAGAACGTGCGAGAAATGGAGAAGGGCCCACCTTTCTACTGGCTAGGTGCCCGAGGCTGGAGGGACACTTCCTGGGTGATCCATTGCTGCGGATCCTTCGGAGACCCATTGACCAGATAGGAGAGTTGGCCGGACCGTTACTCCGATCTTTCACGTCACGGGAAGGGGCAACTCAAGGTGAACGCATTTCCAGTTTTGGCACCGTCCTCTCAATGATGGGTCAAATAGCAACCGGTCAATACATTAATCGCCATGATCCCATTGACCGGCTCCGAAGAAGATTAAAGAAAGAGAAGTCCCGTCTTGATGAGATTGAAAAAGAAGTGGATCAGGAAATTAAAAATGTGGTGGAAATCGCTCTGCCGAAAACAGAAACCTGACAGCAACCATTCGATTTGGAGGAAGAACCTATGAGGGTGATGAGCTTTGCCGATGCCATCGAGGATGCATTGGCCCAGGCGATGATGAATGACCCCAGGATTGTGATCTTCGGAGAAGACGTTCATCTCCTGCGGTTAAACCTCTTCGTCCGTTTCGGGAAACAACGGGTCCGTCCAGCCCCGATCAGTGAGGCCGCCTTTGTAGGTGCAGCCGTGGGAGCGGCAATGGCAGGCCTTCGGCCTGTGGTAGAGGTCATGCTGGTGGACTTCATTGGCGTGGCCATGGATGCACTGCTCAACCACGCAGCCAAGATTGAAACATTCTCCGGCGGCAAATGGAAGGTTCCTATGGTTATCCGGGCCGCCTGTGGTGGGGGTTACGGAGATGCCGGCCAACATGAGCAGTCCCTCTGGGGCTGGCTCGCACATATTCCTGGATTGACTGTCGTGGTTCCTTCAACGCCTGCGGATGCCGGTGGATTGATGCTCGCGGCTATCGAGCATGAAGGTCCGGTCATCTACTTTGAGCATAAACTGCTTTCAAGCTACTGGCTGGACTACATGGGCAAAGGGGGTCGGGAAACGGTGCAGTTCGACATTCCTCCGGAAGGAGCCAAAGGCCAGGTTCCGGACACCTGGACGCCTGTACCGATTGGAAAGGCAGTTGCCCGGCGGGAGGGCAAAGACATAACTCTGGTGAGCGTGGGAGTGGGTGTCCACCGCTCCATGGAAGTCGCATCGATCCTTGAAGACAAGGGGTTCTCTGCTCATGTGATAGACCTGAGGACCATATCACCGCTTGACAGGGAGGCACTCTGCGAGGCTGTATCGAGAAGCAAACGTATGCTCGTGGTGGATGAGGACTACCGGGACTTCGGTCTCTCCGGAGAGTTGGCGGCTGTACTATTGGAGTCTGGGATTTCAATGCGATACAGTCGGGTCTGCACGGAAGGGACGATCCCCTATTCACGGAAACTGGAAAATCAGGTTCTGCCGAACACCAAGCGCATCGCGGAAGCGGCCATAAAATTACTCGAATCGTGAGAGAATGGATTATAAAAAGTAAAAGATTATTTGATCTCTGTGCCGCAAGGAATACTCTTTTCGCTATGCTCCTTGCTCCCTGCCTGCCAACCGCAGGCAGGCGCTAAGGATAAAAGGGGGCGGGGACGGTTCTATTTTTATCCTTGGTCCCTCTTTTTCAGTCTTCCTTTCGGATTGATTCCCTCTTGATAAATAGAACCGTCCCCTTTTACACTTTTACAATTTCGAATTTGATCGATATCAAATGTCAATTGTCAAGCCTGACCCTATTTCTATTGGCCTGCTCGCCAATAAATATACTCAATCCCAGTGATGAGGCCTGCCTGTAGATTGGTTCCATTGCATCCAAAAATCTCTCCTTCCCTCTCCAGAACGGAAAACTTCCCAACCGCTTAGGGAGGGGGGCCGGCACCGGAGGAATGAGCACCTCTCCAAAAAAATCATCGGATAAATTTTCGCCATTCCAAAATCTGGAAATCTCCCAAGTCAACTCTTCGACTCCCCTGCCTTTCGATCGGGGCTTGCTCATGGTTAACCCTGAGCCGCGCCTTTTTCCCCGTCCTAAAGCGGGAGGCTTGGGCACCGTCGAATGGATCAAAGACTCCTTCCTCTTGTAAGGAGATATTGACTTGGGCTTAGCCTTCCTCGAGGTCTTCTCTTTTTTGCCAGTGTTGTGTAGAATCCCCAGCAGTTCCTCACGACTCACCCCGCGTAGCTTGAAGATCAGGAAAGGATCGCGATCAAACTCCTCACCGAGCAGGTAGTAGACCGCTGCAATATGTTTGCAAGGGTTTGACCAATCCGGGCAGGAGCAAGATGTCTTTAGATCCTTCAATTTCTCCGGGAATAGAGAAAGCCCTGCTTCCTTAAATACCTTCTCAACGTCCAAATTTTACATGACGGGTTCGTCACCCGCAAACCATGAAAATATGACTACCTCCTCTCCCCCTTGAAAGAGGAGGGTAAGGGTGGGGGTGAACAATTGAACTCATATCCCCCTCACCTCAATCCTCTCCCGCCAGGGGAGAGGAGGTATTTTCTACGTAATTTAAAGGGATAAATTTCAGAGGTGAAATAACTCAATTTTCAGGTGGAATCAATGATAGGCAAATAATTTTAAAATCGTATGTGTCCTGATTATAATTCGACGCTATGCTCTTTGATCTATGCACTATGCTAATAATTCCAAAATACGGGGAGTGTCCCTTCCGCATTCCTGGCTGTCATAATCCATACTTTTTAAATTTTTTCGCAAGTTCGACATAGAAGTCGCTTCCGGATAATATCCGCTCCAATTCTTGATCATTGAGAGTCCTTACGATTCTCACTGGAATTCCTGCGGCCAGAGATCTTGTCGGAACTTTAAAATTATCCTTTACCATTGAATAGGCGCCGATCATGCAGAAATCCTCAATTTCTGATTGATCGTTCAGCACGGTATGCATTCCAATAAATACATTGTCCCCGATTCTGGCGCAGTGGATCATCGAGCCATGAGCGATCGTGACATTGTTTCTTCTGATAGAAGCCGGGCAGCCCGCAGACTTGCTTGTGCTTTTTGGAGCAGTGCAGCCTGTTCGGGGGTCATACGGTTACCCCTTCTCTACGAACATTCATGAGTAACGGACTTCGTTCCGTTTCGTAACGATCCGCAGAAACAAACGTACAGGAAATTACTACATTGTACTTCAGCGATAGACCGGCAGGCTCGCCCTCCCCCATCCGAGGGGGAGGGAAATAAGGAATTTTTCTATCTTGTCATTGGTGACGGCGCTAAGAAGCCCGCCAATGCCCCTACAGCGGTGGAGCCTTATAATATGGGGCGGTTCTATTTATTCCAACTTATTACTCGATAAAGACTCACTCCTTCAAAAGGGGGGCGGTTTTGATTTTGCTCTGGTGAATGGACCTCAAGGTGACGATGGCCTTGGCGACCAGCGCCTCTTCGTCACCCCGTTGATCAAAGACTTCACTCTCCCCCACCAGGATCTGTCCTCCTTCGCGCAAAATTCTTGATCTACAAATCAGAGCATGGCCGTAAGCGGGGTCTAAAAAATTGATCTTGAATTCGATGGTCAGGATGCGATGATCCTCGGGAACCAGACTGAATGCCGCATACCCCGCCGTATGGTCGGCCATGGTGGCGATCACTCCGGCATGGATGTAATTATCCTGTTGCCGGTGGCGGGTTAAGATCTTCAGCCTCGATTCCAGATAACCCCTTTCATAATTGACGGCCTTGAAACCACAGTCTTCAATAAATCCCTGAGAATAATCCTTCTTTAAAAACTGAATTCTTTTTGCACTTAGCTCCTTTTCCATAAGGGCCCTTTCCATTAATTTTTCAAGGTCTTATCCTACCACCTATAACTAACCGATACAACTTTGGAGTACCCGATAGAAATTCCCGCCCATATATGCTGAAATTTCATCTTGAGAGAAGCCAACCTCCTGCATCGCTTTAACCAGATGGACTAAATCTCTCACATCTCTGTAACCTTCGATAAGCCTGGAGAGGTGCCCCCCGCCATCCGTTCCCAGACCCACATGCTCCATCCCCAAACGCTTCTTCATCTCCAGAATCTCTTTTGCCCAGTCTAAAAAGGTGGCTCTTGCGAAATCTTTTCTTTTAATTGCCAAAGGCCAGGTGCAAACAACGCCGCCTGTCTTAGCCACAAGTTCCATTTCCTTCCATGTACGAAATCGACCACAGCGGGACGGATCTTCCACAGAACAGGGATTCGTATGTGAATCAACCAAAGGCTTCCCGCTCATTTCCACAATCTGCTTTAAAGTGTCAGTATGGGCGTGGGCGACATCGACCATCATTCCCAGTTCCTGCATTTGCTCCACCACTTTTCGACCTGCCGGAGTTAAACCATGATGTTGTGGGCCTGGGTCCAGGTCTCTCCATACTCTCATGATATCTCCGAGTTCATTGTTCCGATAATGAACGAGAGTGATCATCCTGACCCCTAAACGATAAAATTCATTCACCCGATCAGGGTTGCCTTCCAGAGGATCTCCGCCTTCGATCGCCAGAATGGCACCAGGAGGGATAGCAGGGTTTATGTTCTTCGGAACATCCGAAACCTTCAGAACCAATTTGACCTGACCCGATTTAACAATCCCTTGGAGCCACCATTCTAACTGGGCCTTTGTGTTATTGTATTCGGTGTCCTGAAACCGGCCTCCACCGAGATATACCTGATCCCCCACTGCGGCAAAAACACTGGCGGCCATGCCCAGGGTTTTAATCTTCTTAAGCGTCGAACTTTCATCCAACCAGGCCCTTGTCCTACCAGGAGGGATGAGCCGGTCGGGATGGGCATGGGCATCGATGATCTGAATCTCTTTTACACCGGCTCCAACCTTAATGGGCTCAGCAAAAGTTTCTCGATGGCAAAAAAGATCTTCCAAGGTGAGTGAAACAGCACACAGACCAGCATAATGAAGAAATTCCCGTCGATTCATCTCAAGTCCTTTCTCTTATTTCATCGGTGACGGGGCTAATAAACCTGCCAATGCTCCGACAGCGGCTGAGCCCAACGCAATCAGACCTTCGGGAATCGTCGCTGCTGTTTTGATGCTCAGGTAGAAGCCTCCAACGATTGTAAATAAGACGGAAAATCCAAGAAAGGCCACTACCAGACGAAAAATCCATCGGTCAGATTGCAGTGGGGTTGATATCTTCTGGAGGCTACCCAGTAGTTTGACCTTCTGATCTGCAGATAACGAAGGATCATTGGTCACCTGCACAATTAATTCCTGAAGCATGTCCTTAATGTTGTTGGCCATTTTTCTACCACCTCCTCAATAATATGTAGCGCCCTCATTTACTGAGGGCGAATTGAAAATCATTTCGTTGGCAGTAAATGCCGACGCTACATTATTGACGATCCGGAACAAATTTTACAACAATTTCTGGACGGAAGGCTTCGGCTCCAGAGCCGGTTTTTTTAACGGTTCTTTTATTGGCATCGAGAACCGACACATACCAGTCCCCTTCTCTAAAATTTCGCTTAAAACTTTGGGTCCTCCAGGTAAAAAAGCCCCGTTTTTTGACTTCGCTTCTTATCGCATCGGCCTGTTCCAACCACCTCTCTTTCGTAATGCCAATGTTAATCATATCGGTTATCCCAACCCCTGAGGCCCAGGCATGATAGACGGGCATTTCTCCCTTTGCTTCGAGCATGGTTAGGGCTCGTTCCCCGGCTTTGATTTCCATCCAGAGAAACAGACCCCCTCCTTTCCTGATCTTTGCAAACCCTGACAGCGAATCAACGGGTTCGTGGTCTCGAACCTCCCTGCAAAAGGCTTCCCTCTCCACCTCAAATAACGGCTGGGCAGGGCTGTCTGCTACGAAACTCAGGAAGGTTATAAAAATTAAGGAGGCATGTATAAAGACTTTCATCGTATAGACTCTTAATCCCTCCCGGCCTCCCTTTATTAAAGGGAGGAGATAAAAATTTCTCCCTTTAGCAAAGCCTGCCTGCCACAGGCAGTTAGATAGAAAAGGAATCATCTCTCACAGGGGACTTTTTCCACTTTCCTCCAATAGGGATAATCGACAAGGGTGACGGTTCTGCCCAGGTCTTTGTAAAGGATGAATTTTGACTTCTGATCGACATCCTGATTGGCCCCAAATCGTTCGAGCGCCTTATCCGTGATCATCAAATGGGCATAAGTCGCCGGCATAAACCAACCCTATTATTGGGCTCTGTACACCATTGGGAGCACTATATAAAAAGATGGGTCTGTCCGTCAAGGCAGGTTGGAAAGAATGAGGAGTAATTTATTTTTGGTCCAGCACATCTCGTACCTTCTTCGCAAGGTCGATAGGTGAGAAGGGTTTTTGAAGAAAGGGGGTTCCAGGCTTGAGTTTGGCATGATGGGTAATGGCGGTATCCGTATAACCGGAGATATAGAGGATTTTCGTTTCGGGATGAAGGGTTTTGCATAGTTCCACCAACTCATTGCCACTCATCTGGGGCATCACCATATCGGTAAGCAAAAGATGAATCTTCTTTCTCATATAATTGCGGGCCATGTGCATGGCTTCAATCCCATCAGTAGCCTCCAGCACATTATATCCCTGTTCCCGAAGAACACGAGCCGCCAATTCCCGCACCGATGGGTCATCCTCCACAAAGAGCACGGTCTCGTTTCCCTTTGGCAGGAGGTCATCCTCCTCTCGAGCAGGAAGGTATTCCACCTCTTCATCCACCCTCGGGAGATAGATTTTAAATGTTGTTCCTTGGCCTGGTTCACTGTAGACCCAGATGTTCCCTCCGCTCTGTTTGACAATCCCGTAGACCGTGGAGAGACCCAGACCTGTCCCCTTCTCTTTCCCTTTGGTCGTAAAGAAGGGTTCGAAGATCCGCTCTCTGACCTCCGGCGATATCCCACACCCCGTATCGCTCACCGAGATCATAACATATCGCCCCGGCATCACACCGATATGGTGTCGGATATAGTCTTCATTCACTTCCACATTGGTGATCTCGAGCGTGAGCTTTCCTCCTCCGGGCATTGCATCTCTGGCATTCACCGTCAAGTTGAGCATCATCTGTTCGATATGGCCTGGGTCGGTCTTAATCCTCCCAAGGTCTTTGGCCAAAACCGTGTTCAACTCAATGTCCTCCCCGATGACCCGTCGGAGCATCTTCTCGAGGTCTCTGATAAGAAGATTGAGATCAATGACCTTCATCTCCATCACCTGACGACGGCTGAAGGCGAGAAGTTGATGTGTGAGGGCTTCTGCCCGTTCCGTAGCTTTATTGATCTCCTCAATGTTTCCCCTTAACGGGTGGCCGTTATGCAGTTCAATAAGAGAGAGCTGGCTGTAACCTTTGATGACGGTCAAAATGTTATTAAAATCATGGGCAATGCCTCCCGCCAGGCGTCCCAGGGTCTCCATCTTCTGGGATTGGAGAAAATGGGTTTCCAGTCGCTTCCTCTCTGTGATGTCTTCGATCATATGGATAGTGAACTGGAATCTTCCTTTACCATTCCGGACGATGGAGACATTCTGGAGACCCCAGACTGTTCCGCCGTCTTTGCGAACATAGCGGCTCTCTATCTGATAATAATCCCTTTTCCCCTTAACCATCTCCTGGTAGAAATCTCGATCGGTAGTTCTATCCTCTGGGTGAATAAACTCGTTTAAAACCTTATAGCGAAGTCCCTCGCCACCCATCCCGAACATTTTCTGCAGGGCGGGATTACTCTCCACAATTCGCCCCTCCATATTGCTGAGGGCGATGCCAACTGCCACCCTCTCAAAGATTGCCCGAAATTTTTCTTCGTTCTTCTGCAATGTCTCTCTTGATAACAAATGGTCAGAGATGTCGCCCTTCACTCTCTCCAAGTGGTCCTCCTTCCCTCTCTATGATGTCAGGCGAGAACTTGTGCTGTAATCTTATCCACCTCGAAGATGTCCAGGGGCTTCTTGAGATAACTGATGACACCAAGGGATTTGGCCTCTTCCTCTACGCCCTCCTGGTTGCTCGCCGTGATAATGACGATCTCCAAATCTTTCTGATCGGTTTTAAGTTTCTTCAAGATATCCATTCCATTGAGACCTGGCATTTTGATATCTAAAAACATGAGCTGAGGCGGATCAGCCTCGAGAATCCGAAGGGCTTCGTAACCGTTTTCTGCCTTGACCAGATCGTAGCGATCGCCCAGTAGCACTTCGAAGGAATCTAAAATCCCCTGGTCGTCATCCACCACTAAAATGCGTTTAGAAAACTGGTCCATAATATTCCTCCAAAAATTAAATTTCCTCTCCCTCATCCATCTGGGTCCCCTGCATGCCGAAAGGACGACAGGCAGGGGAGAAGGAGAAAAGAGGGTTGGGAGGTATATAGAGAAGTCATTTTTTAAATAAGCAAATAAAATGCCAATTAGATTTTTTTTGGAAAAAAAATAAAAATCTATTAAATTTCGTATAGTTATGATTCGTAAGATAATGGGAGGTTTTTTAGGGAAGGCTTTTCCAATTGCCTATATTTATAGGCAACTCTAAACTTTTACAACAGGGAGCCTTAAAATGAAGGTGGTTCCTCTTCCTTTCTCGCTGGTGACTTCAATCGTCCCACGATGGTCTTCAATAATCTTTCGGGTGAGGGACATTCCAAGTCCAACGCCTTTATCCTTTGTTGTGAAAAACGGGTTGAAGAGATTCTTCGATGTCTCTTCTTCCATTCCAATCCCCGTATCCCTGAAGATGATTTTGACCATTGAGGAAGCTTGATCATGATCAGAGGAGATGACCAGCGATCCACCATTCGGCATCGCCTGAATCGCATTGATGGCCAGATTGGAGAAGGCCCGATAAAGCGTCTCTGAGTCGCCATCGATGGGAGGAAGGGTTCTATCCAGATGGTCTTCAAAATGGATCTGTTTCTTTCTCATCTCCTCGCCGTGAAGATCAATGACCTGCAGAATCAAGCGGTTCGCATCCAAAGAAACGAAGGGCCGAACTCTTCTCCTTGTCAATTCCAATAAATCCTCCACCAGTTGATTGATCCTATCGATCTCCCGGGGGACTGTGACATTGAATTTCTCCATAAAAGATAAGTTTTCAAACTTTTTGGGAAGGAGCTGGACAAAGGTCTTGATGGCCGAGAGGGGATTTTTGATCTCGTGGGCTAACCCTGCAGAGAGGGTTCCCAGGGCAGCCAGCCGATCAGCCTGCCGGAGTTCCTCCTCGAGGGCTTTGATCTCCGTGATATCCTGAAAAACCACCAAGACACCAATTTTTTTGCCCTCCCCATCGGTGAGCAAGGAAGTGCTGGCCGTCAGCCAGAGGCTTTCCTCATCTTTTTTCAACTCCATTTCTGAACGGAAAATTCCTTCTTCACGGGATAATGTCTCTCTCATCATCCGATAAAAAGGATGATCTTCACCCAAAACTCGTTCCAACGGAAGGCCCACAATTTCTCCCCTTCTTTTTTCCAGAATGCGCTCAGCCATTTCATTGAGAGTAACGATCTTTTCTTCAAGATCGATGGTGATCAGCCCATTGGTCATCGAAGAAAGGATGTTATCATTATAGGCCTTGAGGGAGGTAATCTCACGAAGGCGGTTCTCCAGTTCGGTTTGATGGAGACGGATCTGCCGGATCATGTGGTTGAAGTTTTTCCCCAGTTCTTCGATTTCATCTCCGGTATGAATGTCTATGACCTGCTCGAGATCTCCTTTTGCAGCGGCGATGGTTGTTCCCACCAGATTGGAAATGGGTTGGGTGATTCGCCTGGCGAAGAAAATCGATCCAAGGATTCCAAGAACAATGGCGAAAATACCCAGAACGAGGAGGTTGAGACGAGTCTTTAAAATCTGACTGGACATCCCCTCTAACGAGAGGCCAATCCGGATGGTCCCCCACTTCTCCTGAGACTCTTTGATGTAAACCGGGATGGAGATATCGAGGATTGGGATCCTCTTTTCACCATGGAACGCCGACTGGATCAAAGGTTTGTTTGCCAACACGGCCTTCTTACTCACCTCATCTGTCAGCAGCAACCCCTGTTTTTCATCATGCTGGCTGTATGCAGCCACTTTGTCCTCTTTATCATGGATGATGACGTAGAGGATGTCCGCTTCAAGGACAACCCTTTCCGCGCTCTGCCCGAGGACAATATAGTTATAAGTAAGAAGAGCGTTGGTGCTTACCGCTGCTAAATTCCGGGCAATGGCCATCCCTCGTTTCTTAGCTTCTTCCTGAATCGTTTCGGTCTGCCGCTTCTCCACCAGGGCGACGACCAGGGCCATAAGAAAAAGGATGAGAAGAGTGGAGTAGAGGATGAGTCGTGTTTGAAGGCGAATGGATTTGGGTTCTTTTTCAGAATCCATCTGAATTGGGAGGTCCAAAATGAATGACTATTTCTTTAACCAGATTTTTTTCATCGGGATATAAGGATTGCCAAGGGCATTCACCTCGATGCCCCTGACATAAGGCTGATATGCCATTTGAAATAGATGGTTGATCGTGGGAACAATCGGCGCGTCTTCCAAGACGATCTCTTCAACCTTTCGATAGATCTCCATCCGTTTCAGATAATCTCTCTCTACCCTTGCTCTATCGAGAAGACGATCTACTTCGGGATTATGGTAAGCCATGTAATTGTATTTAGATTTAGAATGGAAAAGAATTCCGAGAAAATTGTCTGGGTCAGGAAAGTCTGCATACCAGGCATATCGAAACATCGGAGTCTTATATGAAACCATCATCTCTTCAAATTTTTTCCAATTTGTCTCAAACTGAACCTGAATGTTGATCCCTATATTCTCGAGGTTAGATTTTACAATTTCCAACTCTTTCTGAGTCATCTCTGCTTGGGAGGCAGACCAAAACTCAATGGGAGGAATCCCTTTTCCCGCAGGGTAACCGGCTTCTGCCAAAAGTTCTTTGGCCCGCTTTGGATTATAAGGGTACGGATTTTTGGCAGAAGAAGAACCTGGCATTCCCATTGGAATGATCCGATCCGTTATGGAATCCATGCCTTGGAAAGCTTCCCGATCGATCTGTTCTTTATTAATTGCACAGATGATCGCCTGTCTCACTTTTTTGTTGTCGAAAGGCTTTGTTTTTATCTGCATGCCATAAAACCGGAGGGAAAGTATGGGTTTTCTGGCAATGTAGAAATTCTTCAATTTAGCGGGATCTCTAAATTCTTTAAATGGAATTCGGGTTTCCTCTAATTTCCCATCCATAAAATTTTTGAAAATGTCCTCAAGGGGATTTCCATGAAAGACCTTGAAGATGATCTTATCCAGATAAGGCCTGCCTTCGAAATAGTCAGGATTGGCTTCAAGAAGAATCTCTTCTCCTTCTTTCATTGAAACAAACTTGAATGGTCCTGTTCCTATGGGCATTCTGGCGAAAACCGAAAGAGATTTCTCAATTTCCTCTTTGGGTACGACCTTGAAATAACAGGTTCCTAATACAGAAATGAAGGGTGAAAATGGTCTTGATAACTTTATTTCGAAAATATATTTGCCTAAAGATATAAGCCCTTCCACATAAGTAGTTTTACCATCTTGAAATTCATTAACCCCTAAAACTTTTTCCAGTAAATGGGTCGCCGGAGATTTACTCTTGGGGTCAATGATTCTGGTAAAGGAGTAAACAAAGTCACCTGCAGTCACTTCTCTCCCGTTATGGAACTTAGCGCCCTCCCTCAGATAAAAGGTATAGGTGAGACCATCTGAGGAAATCTTCCAAGATTTGGCGATGGCCGGAATGACGTTAAGGTTTTTGTCGAATTGAACTAATCCATCGAAGAGCTGTCGGCCCACAGTGTCAGCATATGTATCTATGGATAAGGCTGGATCGAGGGTTTTTGGGCTAAATTCAAGAGGCCTTCGGTATGTGCCACCCAAAACAGGCTTCTCCTCCTCTTTTACAATCTTCTCCACTGATGCCTCATTGGTAAGAATGGGAATAGACCAAAAGAGGAAAAATATTACAAAAATGATCTTTGAAAATTTCATAAGCGATTCTTCCCCTCTACTGTCATTCTGAGGAGTTCCGGTCAAGCGGGACAACGAAGAATCTCAAAGAATCGATTTACACAATAGATTCCTCGTCTCCCAACCAGGCAGGATTCAAAATGACATCGATGAAGCCTTTCGGTGATTTTATGGATGATAAAATCTCTCAATTTAGGTTAAAAAATTAATCAGTTTTAGAGATTATATATACGGAAATCGGGAGAGATGTCAAAAGATATTATAAAAAAAAAGCATAACCAGTTTAGTGGTCATGCTTTCTTTTGATAACTTAGCGTGACTTTCCTATTTATTCCTCATAAATCTTTAGCAAAATCGTTATTGGCGTTGATAGAGTTGGTTCGTACGACATCCAGCTAATTTTTAAGCGTATACACTGAATATATCCCTTGTCACTATCGTCTTTGCTCCTAAAGACGGGCCACCTTCTTTGGTTTGAGAATATCGCACTTGTCGCCACTAATTGTATACCTGCTTTGTTCAAGCTGTCCTTCCCTTTTCCATCTCTGCAGTAACGCATAACCGACGAAAAGATTTTTCTTGACAAATGGTGACCGATGTGTATACACTGATACCATGGCCACCATCCAGAAGAAAGTCTCCCGCGGTCATACCTACTGGCAGATCGTCGAATCGAGACGAATCAATGGTAAGCCTCGGCCGGTCGTCCTCATACACCTGGGAACCGCAGAAGGGCTGCTGCACCGCTTGCACCAGGAACCGACAAAGC
>JASEIE010000449.1:471-1101 GCA_030024065.1 Thermodesulfobacteriota bacterium | reverse complement strand
GTGTCGAACAGATATCTCTTAGGCATCAACCTTTAAGATCTCATTGAAGCGTTTTTCGTCGGATTGTCGGAGCCAGTTCACCCAGTTGCAGACATTCTCAACCGTTTTTAAATCAGGATGGCTTGAATCCTTCCAGGCTCCAGCGGTCTTTTCAAGAATCTTAAGTCTCTTTATCTTTTCAAGTTCCATCTGGGTTGCCTCAACGATAAGATGACTCCGCTTCCCGGGAGGAACAAAAGAGCTAAGTTCATCGAAAAGCTTTTTGGGAAACGAAATGTTAATCCTTTGGATTTTTGAAGGCATCGGATTATCCCTCTCTTATTTACACAAAATATGATACACGAATTTCAAGGACTTGTCAATACTCATCAGATACAAGAATTATTGATATTTGACTATAAGGAAGCCAGGAGAATTAGATGCTCCTCCTTTCTTATTGGGATTGTATTTAGCCAAAAATCTTCCTAAGAGGATAACACCCCTTCTCTTTTTATACCAAAGACTTTACATCAACAAAAAATCCGCCGGCCTTTCGACATATTGGGTTAGTTAGAAAATAAGAGGTTCGTTCAACGGTAAGGGTAACGAGGCTCGTATCGTTAATAAAAGGTTACGTTTTCCGTCTCTCAA
>JASEIE010000449.1:0-463 GCA_030024065.1 Thermodesulfobacteriota bacterium | reverse complement strand
GTCACCTTAACCGGTAAACGAAACGGGCTTCGTAACCGTAACCTTAACCCAAACCTCTGGAGCATTTTCATGGTTCGTGAGTGGCCTAACGGCCATGGGCAATTACTTGGGTTGTTGAGGTTGGTTAAAAAAATGTTGGAGGTTGGAAGAGCGCTACGCTCTCCGAGCCGTATGCTTTACGAGCCAGAGGCTTGAGGGTTAAGGCAAGGACGTGTTCATTGGGTTTGTTGAGTTGATAAAAAAAGAGCCCAACGGCTCTCCAGCCGAAGGGCTCTTCTCATTAACCCATTGACTTATTATCTCAATTCATAACTCAGCATTCATAATTCATAACTATTTTTTAAATCTTCTCCTCGCAAACCCAACCAATCCTAATAACCCCGACCCAAGAAGAAGCATCGTGGCTGGTTCGGGAATTGGCTGACCTCCGAAGAAAGTGACATGGCTGATGTCATAATCATAT
>JASEIE010000448.1 GCA_030024065.1 Thermodesulfobacteriota bacterium | reverse complement strand
CTCCTTGATGAGCCGTATCTCCAGATCGGTCAATTCCTGCTCGCGGGGAGAAGGCACCCCCAGCCAAGTATCCAGGGGCTCGATAGGCTTCTTATACCCGGTAAAAACGATCAAGATTTCAATGTATCCCCTCTCTTTTGATGAAGGCGTTTTGCCCTCTCCATTTCCCACGCGAACCGCGTGGTCATTCAGGGACTTGGTTAAAAAACCAATGCTTCCGCTCATGGGGATCGAAGGAATGGCATACTGGATTAAGGAGGTCAAAATGTATCGCAACTGTTCTTCATGGAGGATCGTTTCAGGAAGGTCTTTTTCATACTTCCTGAATAGTTTTATCTTCCTGTTTTCGATCTGTGTCCCATACTTTTTTAGGACATCTTCGATGACGGAATGAATGGTATCCCTCTTCTCGACCGGGTGATTGATCCTGATATAATTGAGAAGGCCATTGAGCACACTGTCAATCTTTTCGATATCCTCGGTGACGATTCTGTAGAAATAGTCTCTGAATTCCGCATCATTAAATTTATCCCGCAGCAGTTGAGTAAAGGTCTTGATGGAGACCAGGGGGTTTTTGATGCGATGGACCAGTTCAAGAAAAAAGAGCGAGGCGTCGGGGACATTCAGCCCGTTGGATTGGCTCTTGGGGAATCCATTCTCAGGAGGCTCGGTTGGACTCGTCTCTGCTTTTTTGATAAAGGAGAAAAAGGGATTCTTTTCCATTTCGGTCTCGATCGAGAGATCTTTTTCCATGATCTTTTCACCCTCTGATAAAACCGCGCCACGGATGATGACATGCTCCAGTTCCTTTAGATTTCCAGGCCACCAGTAATTCTCCAATAACCTGAGGACTTCATTCGAGATGGACATTCTTTTAATCTTTAACTTTTTGGCGCTCTCTTCAAGGAGATATTGAGCGATTGCGCCGATTTCTCCAGGACGATCCCTTAACGGTGGGAGATGGATGAATATTGTTTTTAAACGGAAATACAAATCCTCTGAAAATGTCCCCTGTGTCACCTTTTCATTCAAGTTTTCCGAAGAAGAGGAGATGAAACGGATATTTTTAACGGGCTTTTTCTCCACTCCGTTCTGCAATAGTCCGTCCTCGACCAGTTCCAGG
>JASEIE010000447.1 GCA_030024065.1 Thermodesulfobacteriota bacterium | reverse complement strand
AAACCATGCTCCCCATATTGGGGAATCCGAAGCAGGGAGGTTCCTCATTGGCGAAGGCCACAAAGAGAAGGGTCTTCTTATTCGGGGCATCCCGATGCAATCTTGCCAGTTCAAGCAAACCTGCCACAGCAGAACCATTGTCATCCGCGCCGGGTGTTCCGGGAACGGTATCATAGTGGGCGCCGATGACCACGACCTTTTCCTCTGTTCCGGTCTTTTCAGCGATCAGGTTCGAGACATCCTTTCCGTAGCAAGAATAGGTCTGACACTGCACAGGATAACCAAAGGAGGTCAAGGTCGATTCAATATAATCGGCGGCCTGAGAAAGCGACCCCTCCCTCCAGAGATGCCGCTCTCCGATTTTCACAGAGAGATACTCCACATGCTGATAAAGGTTTTGTATCAACACTTCCTTCTGAAAATGAGAGGATTCTGTTTTTCTCATAATATAAATGTGTGAGAAAAAGGAATGGGCCCCTTTCACTTTGCTAAAAAAATATCCTTCCCTGTTCGATCAACCCTCCGGTGAAATCAGATGAGTCGCCAGTGTCTCAGACGCTGAGAAAAAGGGTGAGTGACTGGTATCCATCGGGATGACTCTCCGGCAGGGCAGGGCTGTGTACATTCTCTTCTGGATGGATGGAGAAATCGCCCTGTCCCGGAGGCATTCAATGTAAATCCGTGGTATTCTGCCGAAGTTTTTTTCTGTAATACTGATTGGCGTTGCAAAGGGAGCTGCAGCCTGGGGAACCAGGAGTGATTTGGCCCGCACCACGTCCTCATCGGAGCAATCTCCATAGAAGGCCTCCTTGAGGGCTTCCTCCTTAACCGTAGCATGACTTTGGTCTTCTGCCATAACGAGATTCGGTAGAACCAATCCTTCCGTATCTCCTTGAGCTATCTGGAGTAAAAACTCTCCATTTTGCAATAAAAAAGCCGTCAGATAGATTAAGGTTTTAATTCTTTCCGGCCGATATTCAGCGGCCTGAGAGATGACGATCCCGCCCATGCTGTGACCCACGAGAACCACTGGCTCAGATTGAGCATCCAGAACCTTACAGACACGTTCCACATAGGCCTGAAGTGAGACGTTCTGAATAGGTGTAGGATCCTTCCCATGGCCTGGTAAATCAGGGGCCTCCACCTTGTGACCCTTTCCCTTAA
>JASEIE010000446.1:965-1184 GCA_030024065.1 Thermodesulfobacteriota bacterium | reverse complement strand
CGGGAAAGATTGAAGACCTATTTCCTTCAGAATGGAGGAGAGCAGAAGGCTGTACGATCACTCCGACGGTATTTAAAATCCCTCCAAGAGATTAACCCAAAACTCCCACACATCGACATAGAGACCGCTTCCATTCCCGAGCAGGATTGGGGTGAGAACTGGAAGAGGTTCTTTAAACCCCTTCGGGTGGGGTCGAGGTTTATGGTGAAACCACCCTGG
>JASEIE010000446.1:350-955 GCA_030024065.1 Thermodesulfobacteriota bacterium | reverse complement strand
GATTCCGATTGAGATTACTCCCGGGATGGCCTTTGGCACAGGCACCCATGCCACAACGAAACTCTGTATGGAGTCTTTGGAGAAGAGGCTCAAAAAGAGAGGCCTCTCCGTTCTGGATGTGGGGACAGGATCAGGTATTCTCTCCATTGCCGCTGCCCAGTTGGGTGCGGAGGAAGTCTTGGGCATCGATATCGATCAACTGGCTGTAGAGATTGCGAGGGAGAATGTGAGCCGAAATCAGGTCTCTGATACGGTCCGGATAAAGAAGGGGAGAATAGGGGATATTCGGAAGAGGTTCGATCTGGTTGTGGCCAATCTTGACTTCAGAAGCTTGAAAAAAATGAGGATGACTCTGATTCGCCATATCAAAAGGCATGGTTTTCTCATCCTATCAGGAGTACTTGAAACAGAGGAAGAAAGGCTTCGTCAACACTACATGGAGACAGGATTTCTTCAATGGGCGGATGTTGCCCGGGAAGGGGAATGGGTCTGCCTGATTTTTAGAAAAAAATAGCGGATGGCATATAACGAATAGCTGATAGCTTGATGGCAAAATAGATAAGAGATAAAGTGATGCCGAGATTCTATATTCCTAATCCTCAAAT
>JASEIE010000446.1:0-340 GCA_030024065.1 Thermodesulfobacteriota bacterium | reverse complement strand
ATGAGGGGGAGTTTTGATATAATTGTCACCCATGGGGGTGACGATGAAAAACCTAAAATGGTTAGACCAAGAGGATGACTGGCAAGTGCTGACTGGCTTTTTACCAACTGGATGGCAGACTAAGGCAAAGGAGCTGGGTGCCTTACGGCGGTGTCGTAAGTTTGACAATGCAGAAACCTTACTCCGAATCTTATTGATCCATCTGGCAGACGGGTGTTCTTTAAGAGAGACCGTGGTGAGAGCGAAGCAGGGGAATATCGCTTCCATTTCGGATGTGGCTTTGCTAAAGCGTCTCAAGACCTCTGGAGAGTGGTTTCGCTGGATGGCGGTAGGGGTCATG
>JASEIE010000445.1 GCA_030024065.1 Thermodesulfobacteriota bacterium | reverse complement strand
GCTTCATGGAGTCTCCATCCATGTTGCACCGCAAGAGATCGTCTGCATCATCGGGCCAAATGGTTCAGGGAAGTCCACGCTCCTTAAAACCATCTTTGGTTTAATCAAACCGAAGAGAGGCGATATCCAATTTTTGGGATTAGAGGTTTCTCAAAAAGAGCCCGAAGAAAAGGTGAGGATGGGAATCTCCTATATCCCTCAAGGGAGAAATATCTTCCCCTCCCTGACGGTGTTGGAAAATCTGGAGATGGGAGGCACTCCTCTGGGGAATTCCTCCAAAATAGAAAAGGCCATCAAAGAAATCTTTGAGCACTATTCCATACTGGAAAGAAGAAGAAAGATGAAGGCTGGGTCTTTATCGGGAGGCGAAAAACAGATCCTCGCCTTGGCACGAGCCTCCATGATCAAGCCCAAACTGATGCTGTTAGATGAACCCTCTCTTGGCTTGGCACCCAAGGTCATTGATGAGATATATAAGCAGATTAACTGGATCAATCAAGATGGAGTGACCTTTGTCATTGTAGAACAGAATGCACGAAAGGCGCTTCGGTTAGCCCATCGAGCTTACGTTTTGGATCTCGGTGTGAACCGGCTGGAAGATACAGGGGAAGGTCTCCTGAATAATGAAGAGGTAAAACACCTCTACCTCGGAGGGTAATGTTCTGATTGTCTGGAGGAAATGGATATGATATATTAGTTTTCCATGAAAAAAGCATTGCCCCTGCATGGGATGATTGGAATCCTCCTTCTCATCCTTTCTGAAATCCTTCAATTTAAAAAAATCGATCCCTTCTATAGCTGGTTCTATTGTTTTGCCTGGTGGTCTTATATTCTCTTCGTTGATGCGATCATCTATCGTTTGAAAGGAAACTCCCTTTTCATCAATCGAAGAAAAGAATTCTTTCTCCTGATCCCCTGGTCAATCTTTATCTGGCTGATCTTTGAGGGGTCAAACCTCGCCCTGGAGAACTGGTACTACATCAACGTTCCACACTCCACGCTGGAGAGGTGGCTGGGTTATGCAATCGCTTACAGCACTGTCCTCCTTGGGATATTTGAAACGATGGAGGTATTGGAAACCCTTGGCCTGTTCAAAACATCATCGATTAAAAAAACTCTTATCTCACAAGGAGGCCATCAAGTCCTGATCGTATTGGGCGCTCTCTGTCTTGCCTCCTCTGTCGTTATTCCGCAGTACTTTTTCCCTCTT
>JASEIE010000444.1 GCA_030024065.1 Thermodesulfobacteriota bacterium | reverse complement strand
AACCAGTTGGCCCCTGAAGGACAGGCTGTGTCAGGGGTCATCGTGGTCATCACGATGAGTTCCAAATCCACTCCGCTCATCTTCGCCATCTCCATCGCCCGAAGGGAAGCTTCTTTGGCGATATCTGAAGCAAAGACATCCGGTGCGGCAATCCTTCTTTCCCTGATTCCGGTTCTTTGAAAAATCCATTCGTCATTTGTATTGAGGATCTTCGCCAGGTCGAAATTGGTCAGAACTCTCTCCGGAAGAAAGGACCCTGTTTCCACTATCCCGATTCTCTTGTTACCCATCAAGAAATTCCTCCACCATTGCCACAAAAAAAGTCTTTTGTCTTAGGGTTAGGTGACAACTGCCAGGACATCGTGGACTATCGTTCTTTGACAATCGAATAGCTACTGTATTCATAATCATGAACACCAGACCTTAAAGGAGGAGGTGTTCATGAAAAAGACCATTCTGAAGAAACGGTCAGAAGCTGTGCAACGGTATTTAGTCGGGGAAAATTCTAAATCTATCTGTTCCTCCCTACGCAAATCAAAGGCATGGCTTTATAAATGGGTAAAGCGTTATCGCTCAGGGAACCCAGCGTGGTGCCAGGATCAGTCCAGGCAACCTCGCATCAGCCCCCACCGGACCACCGAAGAGATAGAAGAGATCGTCAAGATGATGCGACTCAGTCTCTACAATAAAGGTCTCTTCTGCGGTGATCAGGCGATCCTCTGGGAACTGGAGGATATGCAGGTACAACCGGTCCCCTCATTACGTACCATTAACCGCATCCTCAGCCGTCACAGCTTAACCCGTCGCCGCACGGGGCGGTATGAGCCAAAAGGTAAGCCCTATCCTGAGCTCCCGGCACTCGTGCCCAACCAGACCCACCAGATGGATTTGGTTGGCCCCTGTTATCTACAAGGCCCGATCCGTTTCTACAGTCTCAACGCCGTTGACGTGTCGATCAACCGCTGCGGGATTCAACCAGCCCTGTCTCGGTCAAGCCAGAGCATTTTGGATGCGCTCTGGGCCGTCTGGAAACGTATGGGCATTCCTGAAAACATCCAAGTAGACAATGACATGGCCTTCTACGGCACTGCAGCACATCCACGAGGGATGGGATCGCTCATCCGTCTCTGCCTCCTCTATGGGGTGCAACTCTGGTTCATCCCGATCAGTGAACCCTGGCGAAACGGTGTGGTCGAAAAGTTTAATGACCACTATCGTCAGAAGTTCCTTCATAAGGTCAAGATG
>JASEIE010000443.1:872-1252 GCA_030024065.1 Thermodesulfobacteriota bacterium | reverse complement strand
CCACATCGATGGCCTTCTCCCGGATGATTTTCTCTCCCATTCTGTCCAGGGAGGACTTCGATTCCTTTGTGGAGGTGACGCTCAGTTCCTTTAAACTTTCAGATCCGATGTCTTTGATGCTGGTGAACTGAAATTCTCCTAAGTTCCAGCTATAGAAGACCAGACTTCCGATGATGGAAAAGGCGACAAGAATCGGAATAAAAACTCCGAGCAACAGTTTTGGTAACAGGCCAAATCTGACTTTCTTTTGATCTGCCATAAGGACCTCCTTTTAAGGGGATGAGAGGTAAGTTCACCCTCTTGCCCCATAATATAGTTAGAAAATGGGGAGTTCGTTCAACGGTAACGGTAACGAGGCCCGTATCGTTAATAAAAGGCTA
>JASEIE010000443.1:286-862 GCA_030024065.1 Thermodesulfobacteriota bacterium | reverse complement strand
CACCGAATGACGAAACGGGCTTCGTTACCGTAACCGAAACCTAAGAAATTGATTAATTTTCGTTGTTCGTGAGTGACGAACCTGTCATGAAAGATTCCTCAGAAAGAGAGAAGTTTCATGATCGTCTTTAAAAATTCATTCCGCTTCGAGGGATTGGGAATCTCCTCGCTCAATGCCTCCATAAAAGGCAATGCCCGTTCCTCGGGGAAAGTTTCTTTGTTCTCCCCGAACTCAACGAGTTTATCGTCGATGATGAAAGGAGCGACCGGTCCCATCACCTTTTTCAATTCCATATCGAGGACAGTGAAAAAGTCTCCTCTCACCGACTTTTTCTTCACCGAGACCCGATCCTCTGCTCTTTCCAGCAATCCTATCTGAACGAGATGGTAGACCGTCTTCAAGAGCTTATATTCATCCCACTCAAGCGATTTCGCAATCTCCGAAAGGGTTTTTGTTCCGTTGGATAGAACCAGGATATTCCATTGATCCGCGCTGATATTCTTCTCTTTTCCATCCTTCTGGAGTGAGAGACGGAAAATACTATTTGTGGATGGGATGACCTCTTTGATCTTTTCA
>JASEIE010000443.1:0-276 GCA_030024065.1 Thermodesulfobacteriota bacterium | reverse complement strand
ATTTGTTCTCGCATCGATGATGTCCCCCCTCTCCAGATAGATTTCGCCATCCTCTTTCCCTTTGATGTTAATCCTTCCAGTCTTCTTCTCGGTCAACAAAGGTTTGAGAATATCGAAAAGTTTTACCTGAGAGAGGTCTCCAAGAAATGTCTCCGGCATGAAAGGTGGGAGTTGCAAAATAAGTGCCAGACATCGACGTACATTCTTTTTCCCGAGATTAACTCTAACTTGTTAATATTTAAATAATTTTAAGGTTGTTTCACTACAGCATAAGAA
>JASEIE010000442.1 GCA_030024065.1 Thermodesulfobacteriota bacterium | reverse complement strand
AACAAAAGCTGCGGCCAGAATTAGCAGCAGTGCACCCGGACAAGCCTTTTACCTACTCCGAAAAGGGCTATCTTCTGCCTCAAGACGTCGTTCTAAAGTTTTGGGTGGACCAATGGCTACACCTTACCCTCCAGGATGGGACGTTTCAAAAATTCTATGATAAATGGCTGAAATGATGAGGCAGCCTCGTGGCAGAAAGGACATATAGGACAAACAACCCCCATTGTCACCCATTAATGTTAGCATTTTGAGAATGCATTTAATTCTTTTAGTGGAGTTTGGTGGAAAAGGTGAACGCTAAGAAAATAGACTTCCATTACCTCCAATAGAGTGCTTGTCACTGTCTGTACAGAAAGTCCCACAGGTGGCAAAAAATGGTCCATAGTGGTGAACCAAGGGTGATAAGTAAGCACTGAGGCCATCCTAACCCCCCAATATTAAGGACAATTTCGCCATATTGTAAGTAAGAGTACTTTGGCACAATACGTGCACAAGTTAATGGATGGGTTTACATTTGGAGCGAAAGGTGGCGAGACGGGTGAGAAAAATAATTCCAATAGTATTCTTCTTGGAGATAGTTTTTTCCTTTATCTACCTATCTCTTGCCGCAGAATATAAATACGGCGGTTCTGCTAAGTCTAACAAGTATCATTATCCCTCTTGCGAATGGGCATTAAAAATCCATTCAGATAATTTGGTGACATTTAAGTCAGCTAAAGAGGCTTTTGATGCCGGGCATGTACCTTGCAAAGTATGTATGTAGGCCGCCGGCCCGAGATTGAAGCTTTCTGATGTGAATGCAAATATGAATGCAGGTCTTAAATCTTAGTGGAATTTGGTGGAAAAGGTGAAGGCTAAGAAAATAGAATTGACCTCAACGCGGCGTGTGCCTAACGCGGGCCAAAGCCCTGACATCCAAGCCTTCGAGGCTTTTCTTGGGCCGAGACCTTTATGCGGCATTTTTTCGGATTAAGGAGGAACAAGTACTATGGCAGATAAATCGATTTGCAAAATTGGGATTTTTTACGATGGCTCATACTTCGCCTATCCCCAAAGATACTTCTATCACAAGCTCAACTTGGGCTGGCTTTCATTCAAACCTTTCCATTCCCTCATTGAGTCTTACATCAGAACGAAGGAACAGGGCTACACAGATTATAGAATTGTCTACGCATCTTGGACTCAAGGGCTGTTTACTTCATCTGAAGCAGATGAGCGCCAATTACGGAACGACAGAAATCTTCAACACGAC
>JASEIE010000441.1 GCA_030024065.1 Thermodesulfobacteriota bacterium | reverse complement strand
AAGTGTGGTCATAATGACAAAGGTCCAGTAAAAAATGGGATCTCTTTCCGGATCTGTATGCGTGGCGTGGGCGACCCACATGACGAAGTTAGTATTGGCCCCGGGATGGCACTTTCCGCAGGTTTCTACCAGACGCGCATCTGAGATGAGAGATTTGGGGTCATTGGGAGGCAGGATGCTGTGAAACCCGTGGCAGTCCGCACAGCCTGCCACCAGTTTTGGGTACCCCAGATGCTCAACCTTTCCGTGGTAACTTTCGTAGTAAGTCTGGGTGGCGATGAGGAAGACCTTATTCCGCGCCATCATCTCTTTGTCAGCATGGCACTTCTGGCAAACCTCGGTGTGGAATAGCTTTCGAGATTCGACCACCTTGGGCTCATCGCCTTTTAAGATGGGGATCTTATGGAGGCCATGACAATCGGTACAGGTGGCGGAATCTGGATTCCCTGCCAGGACGGATTTACCGTGGATGCTCTCTGAATAACCGTCATCAGAGTGGCAGGTTGTGCATTTCTGAATCACCCTCGTCTTATCCCCTTTCCAGGGGGCTATCTCATGAATATCTTTGTGGCAGTCTTTACATTGAACATCGTTGATGAAATGGGCGCTTGCATAATGTTCCGCCCCTTCCTTCTTATGGCATCGATGGCAGGTGACAGGCTCGGCATGAATCCTTGCCCCTTTGGCTTTCACATGGGCTTTCACATCTGTAATATCCCAGTGGCAGCTATTGCAGGAGTTGGCTCCGTGAACAGACTGGGCAAATTTTCTTTCGTTGATCTTCTTGCTATGGCAATCAAGACACTCGGAATTGTCGATGCATTCATAGCAGTACTCCCTTCCCTTGATGACGAACTTTTCCCCTTTCTTCGAACTCTCCTGAGGCTTGGTCACCGCTGCAGGTTTGGGACTCTCTTTCTCAGGAGCGGGCTTTGCTGCCCAGAGAAGCCCGAGACCCAATAGGAGAACGAGAGATACACCAATAAGAATGACTATTGATCTTTTAAATCTCGAATTCATATTCCCCCCAAAAATCAAATAGGATTATGGATGTTTCTGCTTCGCCTCGCAGTGGCATGTATCACTATTGTCACTCCGAAAGAAGTGACGTATCGCTTTTCTAAAATCCTTTAAAATCAATGAGTTGAAAAACTTGCGAGAAAGAATGTGATTTTTTTAACACATTGGAAATTTGAAGTCAATAAAAATTTAAGACCGAACTTTGACATCTGATTTCTTTTTATAGCAACCCCTTTTCCCCTTGACAATTTTTTGAAAGATATTATCTATT
>JASEIE010000440.1 GCA_030024065.1 Thermodesulfobacteriota bacterium | reverse complement strand
CAAAATGATAGGCGCTGTCCCCATTGCATTTTGTCCAAAGTCAAGGGCTGACCCCTGTTCCCCTCACGCAATCCGGTATCCACATTTGGAAGGGCCAACTTTTTTATGGATGACACGATAATTCATATTCCAAGGTCTGACACCTCATTACGTTCCGCATTTCCCATTTTATTCAAAGCCTAACATCATGCATCAGCATCAAGGAACCTGCCACGGGTTCCGAGTAGGTTGAATCCGATGGTTCGGATTATCCTATCTTGAACACTGTCTCCGAAGCTCTCGTTTGAGCTCTTCATACACGTTGAAGACGATTGGGCAGACGGAGCAATTCGAGAAGGCTTGATTCACCCTAAAGACAAAATCCCTCTTGTGCAAATGCGGATAAGAACGGCAGTCGCCAGGCCGATCATCGTAGACCGTGCAGAGATTATTCTGCAAAAAAGGACATGGTTGGTTTCTGAAGATGGACCCTTCTCTTTCGGGAGCATCTGCAAGAAATTGAGAACGGAACTTATCAACACTCAACTCAAGATGCTTGGCAAGCCGCCTGATATCCGTCGGCTTCAGAACAGGATTAACTTTCTTACAGCAATTGGCGCATTTGGTACAGTCGATTTCCATAGATACTTCGCGATAGAAATTATGGACTGTAGAGTCAATGCTCCGACTGGAGATATTAGATCTCTTGAGGAAACAAGGGAATGCCCAATTGGCCTCCTCGCGTTGTTTCGCGAGCTGTTCAATTCTCTTAATATCCGTTTCGAATCTCATATACATTAGAGTCTAACGGCGCGGTTAACCGATACGAGGTACAAGCGTCCGAGTTGAAACGTTTGGTGCCCCGCAATGCGGGATCTATCGACAGGACCTGCTCTTGCACCCGATGAGAAACCAAGTCGGAACGGCTGCCAACAGGCAAAAGAGTCGATGTCTCTTAGAACGAAAATCAGTTACTTTTTCGTCTTGGATTTCTTTTCCCTATTGACAACAGGAGGCCTTATAAGTGTTAGGCCAGTTTAATTTTAAGGTTCTTCCCCAAGGCAAGAGCCGCTCTTTCGAGCGTTTGCAACGTAATGGAGACATTGGCAGGATCAAGCAGCCTGTCCAAGGCAGAACGGCTGGTACGCATTTTCTCTGCCATAGCAGATTTTGTCAGTTTTGCCCTTTTCATCTCCATTTCAATCTGATAAGCAATGACTCTCTTAATTGCTGTGGCTTCCGTTTCCGCCCGCAGACCGTCTTCCTCAAGGAAATCATCGAAACTGGAACCTAAATGTTTGTTTTTCATTTCTTACCTCTCTTATAATTCCCAAGACGAGCCAGTGCCGTCTTAAGTTCATTTTGCG